>JALUJS010000193.1 GCA_027056825.1 Candidatus Krumholzibacteriia bacterium
TGTTAACCATCCGCAGTAGCTCCTTCATGTCATCGCCTTGCGGGATCGCGTAGCGATTCAATATTCCGGGTTACCTTCATGGCCGCCGCCGTGGCGACCAGTCCCAGCCCGGCCAGGGCCGTCCAGAAACCTCCGAACACCAGGTTCAACCAGGGGTCCCCGGTCACGCTCAGGTGGCACCAGCGCCGCAGGCGGGGCGAGGTGATCCTGACGCCGCCGGCAGCCAGCGTATCTCCTACGGCCAGCCGGTGGTCCCGCCAGCGATCGCCGTCCCGCAGTCCGAGGACCAACCTTACATCATCGGGGGAGGCCGCGTCCCGTTCCATGGTCAGCCGCAGGCGTCCCAACCCGCCGCAGGGGGCGTCGATGAAGTCCCGGTGCAGCAGCTTTCCGTCCGGACCCGGCGTTGCGGCCATGCGCACGAAGCGGCGCATGCATGTCCCGCCGACCGTATCGATGACGACGATCTCGGGCGAGTAACCGATGATGGCGCCGATGCGCACGGCCAGGCCCCGCCACCGGAAGGGGTTGTTGAACGAGACCGTCCCGCGTGTCGCGGAGCCGCCGTCCGGCGGGCCGATCAGGATCGTTGCCTCGGCGTCGGGGGCGCCCGTCGCGTCGGTTGCAACCTGCAGCCGTTCGAGCTTCAACACGAAACGGCCGGTGGCGGCGCGGGCCCAGGGACCGGCCCGGCCGTCGAGACGGTCGGTGGGGATGTCCCGCACCGTCTGGCCCACGGTCAGCCCGAACACCGCATCGGTCCTGCAGGCGGAGTTCAGGAACACCCCGCCGATGACCACCAGCAGCCCCAGGTGGAACACCACCGAGCCCAGCCGACGCAGACGCTCCCGGCGGCTGCGCGGGCGCAGCAGGTTCCGCACACGGCAGACGTTGCCGTAGATGATGTGGGCCGCCAGCAGCAACAGGGTAGCCCGGAACAGCAGGGACTGGTAGATGCGGTCCAGATGCAGGAGGGCCAGCCAGCCCGGCGGCTGCGCCATCAGATCCGCCGCACCCCGGAACCGCCCCGCGCCGCCCATCCCCTGCTGGGGTATCACGGCCATCAGCAGCAACTGGAGCAGCAGCAGAGCCAGCAGGAACGCCGCTACGGGCATGGAACGGAATTTGAATCGGATCCTGCCCATCCCGGCCCTGTCGCTTCAGTAACTGCGGCCCGAATGGGTCCGGCAGGTGTTGGTCCAGCAACTCTTGTTCACGAAGTCCATGTTGCTGATGTAGCCGTCGACGAAGGCATCGGACATCTGGCCCGATCCGGCCGACCCGGAACCCTCGTAATAGACCCACTTCTTGTTCATGCCGTGGACATAGATGGCGCCCGCGCCGGTGTCGGTGTTGACCCCCAGGCCCGCGGTGGGGCTGTACTCCCACATGTGACAGGCGAAGCAGCCCTTGGCGTTCCTGTGCGCGCTCGTCGAGGCGGGGTGCCTGCTCATGCGGCTGAACGAGGCTTCCGAGCCGCTCCAGTAGACGCTCGTCTTGTGGCACACCATGCACAGGGGCGTCCCGTTGGTCGCGTCGGAGACGACCGTGGCCACCAGCAGGTGCTCCAGGTTCGACCCGTGGGGTCCTTCCGGATCCGCGGAATTGCCCGAGCGGTGGCAGTCGGAGCAGTACGCCGTGCCCGAACTGGCCCAGGGCTCGTTCATGGTGTTGGTGTTGCAGTAGGCGTTGGTCCCGGGCGCGGTGATGCCGTGGACCGACGGATAGTTGGGATTGATCTGCTCGGCCAGGTTGGGCGATCCCGTCGGCAGGGTGACATAATCCGAATGGCACTTCAGGCAGATCTGGTACTCCGAAGTCGCCGGATCCACCTGTGTGTATCCCGGCACCGCCGCGAAGACATTGCCGTTGTCCGCCGGGGTCGGTGCGGCGGGCCAGGAGGTTGGTTCGACGCCCCAGACCCCCTTGAGGGCGTTGCTGACCAGGGACGAGGATCCGTCGTGGGTGCCCTGGTCGGCCGCGTGCGGATTGTGGCAGTCCACGCACTCGGCGTGGCGGCTGCCGTCGCCCAGGTTGGCGCCGTCCTCCCCCGGGAAGTGGACGCCGTTGACCGCCGAAATCGGATGGGCGTAGGTCAAGACCACGGCGTCCCCTATGCCCCGCGCGGCGGCGCTCATGGGCTGCACCCCGTAGTAGTCCAGGCCGCCGCCGTCGTTCGGGTTCAGGCTCGAGTGGCATTGCAGGCAGTGCTTCTCCTCCAGCGGGTCCGCCGGCGATGTCACGTCGAACGGCCTGACCATGGTGCGGTAGGAGGAGTCATGGGTGCCGAAGGTATTGCCCCCGGCGTCCTGGTAGTTCTTCGCCCTATCGTCGGTGTGGCACTTGGAGCAGTTGGCGTTGAAGACCGAACCGTCCTTGGTGAAGGTGGACGGGGCGGTGTAGTTGTGGGCCAGCGTCGCGGCCCCGTAAGCGGCCTGGTCGATGGCGATGGTCTCGGTGGTGCCGTCGGGTTGCGCGTAGCCCTTGACCTGCGCCGAAGTGTGACACGAGAGGCAAATACCGCCCGTACCGGTGGTCAGGTAGTCCGTGTCGGCCAGGACATTGGCATCGCCGGCGGTCACGGTGGTCGTGATGTCCCGCCGCAGGTTCTTCGCCCGCGTACCGACGCCGGGATTCAGGTCGCCGCGGAAGATGTCGTGGTCCACATGGCACATCAGGCAGGTCCGGCTGGCGATGGCGTAGTCGGCGGTGTTGCCGTTGATCTGGTGATGGTAGGACGAGGTCGAGGTGTTCATGGGGTCGAACAGGGCGCTGTGGCATGCACAGGCCGACCCGCCGCTGGACTCGCCGGGGGCGAAACTGTCGCTGTGCGAATGGCAGTCCTTGCAGGTCTCGGCGTTGTGGTGTCCGAACTGCGGCTGGGAACCGTCGTTGCGGTGGTAGCTGGTAGCGGTGTGACAGACCTCGCACACGCCCGTGAAGGCGCCGTCGCTGTCGTCGGCCATGGCCCCGGAGTTGGGGTCGCCCACGACGGGATCGGGATCGTTGTAGGGGTCGCCGATGCCCAGGGTCTTGAACAGGACTGCCTTGGGCCCCGAGTTGGGCGTTTGGATGGTTTCCTTGATCAGGTAGATGTTGGCCGTTCCGTGCCCCTCGTGGCACACCAGGCAGCTCTGCCCCTGGTGATCGGTGACATCGTGGCAGGCCGCCGCCGGACCGCCGCAGGTGCTCGCATCGTGGGAGCGGTGCAACAGGTAGCCGTCGCCGGGGATGGCCGTGGCGGTGACGGTCAGTTCGTCCGCATTGTTCGCGTAGCCGTCCACCGCGGCCGGACCGCTGCCGTCGTCCACCTGGAAATACAGGTCGTAGGTCCCGGTCACCTGGCCGACGGGGGGATCCCAGAGCACCGAAGCGCGATAGGAACCGCCGCCCAGCGACTGCACCCGCAACCCCTGTTGCCCGTCCCGGGCGGCCGTCACGATTGCATACTCGGCGGCCCCGGTATCGCGGACCTTGAAGTCGATGGTGAACGCGCCCGGCCCGGGCAGATCCGGATCCTGGAACTCGGCCTGGAGCATGGTGAAGTCCTCGCCCAGCCTGGTGACCGAAACCGGCAGGGCGCTGGTGGTGCTCGCGGTCAGGGACACCGGGTTGTTGATCAGGGCGTCGTGGACTTCCAGCTCGTCCAGGTTGTTGGGATACCCGTCGGTTCCCGTGGCGGCGCCGTCGGAAACGGCGAAGAAAAGGTCGTAGAGGCCGACGGTCTGCACATCCGGCGGATCCCAGCCGATCTCCGCCTTGTACACGCCGGAGCCCAGGTCGGTGATGGTCACCCCGCCCACACCGTCGCCCACGGCGTCGGCCAGGATCAATTCCGATGCATCATCCGGTAGCCGCAACTTGAAGGTCACGGTGAACCCTCCGGCGCCCGGCAGGTCGGCGTCGCTGAAGGTAGCCCCGAGGGTCGTGACGTTCGCCCCGACGCGCTCAACCGCGGCCGGGGTGGCGTAGACGGCGTCCCCGGCCACGATGGGCGGGTTGTTCTCCCCGCCCCCGGTGATCAGCAACTCGTCCGGGTTGCCGGGATAGTCGTCGAGCCCGGTGTCGATACCGTCATCGAC
>JALUJS010000194.1:0-3001 GCA_027056825.1 Candidatus Krumholzibacteriia bacterium
TGGGACAGGCCCGTCCGACTCCGCGCCCTGCCGGACGAGACCCCGATCACCTGCGGCCACGAGTACACGGCGGCGAACCTCCGCTTCGCCCGTCACCTCGAGCCCGACAGGGCTCCGCTCGCGCGGCTCGAGGAGGAGCTGCCAGGACGGGATGCCAGCCATCGAAGCTGGGCAGACTACGCGCGGGTGTGGGCCGAGTGGGCGGCGCTCCGGTGGGAGCTGGGAGACGACCCGACCGGCACGTCGCGCGACGACTGGGAGACGCTTCACGACGCGATCGAGGCGTCGTTCGCCTCATGGATGACAGACCACTTCGCCTCGCTCCACAACCTCTCCTTCGTGCAGCGGCCGGCGATGGTGCACCACGTCCCCCATCGCATCGCGCGTCGCTTCACCGCAACCGGAGCAGCACCCCCCGGCACGAGGATGACGCGCCATGCCCTGGTCGTCGTCGATGGGCTGGCTCTCGACCAGTGGGTGCCCCTGCGCGCCGCGCTGCGCGAGCAGCTCGGCCCGGACACGGTGGTCGAGGAAGACGCCTCCTTCGCGTGGGTGCCGACGCTGACAGGCGTCTCGCGCCAGTCGATCTTCGCCGGTGAGCCTCCCTTCTTCTTCGGCACCACCCTGGGGTCGACGCACAAGGAGAAGAGCCACTGGCAGCGCTTCTGGGAGGAGCGCGGCGCGCGGCGGCTGGAGATCGGATACGCCTGCCAGAAGAAGCAGGAGCCCGACGAGGTTTTCCTGGAGCGGGTCCTAGCCATCTCGAGCCACCCGAAGATGCGCCTGCTCGGGCTTGTGGTCGGCACGATCGACCAATCGATGCACGGGGTCGTCACGGGGACGAGTGGCCTTCACAGCATCGTCCGTGACTGGGCCCACAGCGGCGCATTCGGGAGGCTCATCGGAACGCTGCTCAACGAAGGCTACGAGGTGTTCATCACCGCGGACCACGGCAACATCGCAGGAAGCGGCATCGGCAAGCCGAACGTGGGCGCCATCGCGGACGAGCGCGGCGAACGCGTCCACGTGTTCGTCGACGATCGCACGCGGGAGAAGGTGCGCGCCGAGTTCCCCGGGAGCCTCCCATGGCCGCAGATCGGCTTGCCGGAGACCTACCGCCCTCTCCTGGCCCCTGGTCGCAGCGCCTTCATCCACGAGGGCAAAACCACCGTGGCGCACGGCGGGATCGCCATGGAGGAAGTCATCGTCCCCTTCGTAAGGGTGGAGAGAGGGGGATCATGACGAACGGCCACAGTATTGGAATAGACCGCCGCCTGGACATCGAGTGGCTTGACGCCGTGGCGGGGCAGGTTGCCACCGGAGCTTCTGAGTCCGAGATCCGCTCCTTCTTGTTCCGACTCCTCGGCGGGGTGGTTGGCGGCGGCAACCGCCGCGGAACGGCCTGCCACAAGACGGTGGGCGTCCTGTCGCGGACCTGGGTCAACGTGGCCCCCGCCTCGCGGAGCCTGCGCGATCGAGGTGCCAAGTTGCTTCCGACCTTGGATGCCGAGCAGCGAGTCGCTCTGCACTGGGCTATGCTGACGGCCGCCTACCCGTTCTTCCGCGACGTCGCGACGAACACCGGCCGGCTGCTCGCGCTCCAAGGCAACCTGGCCCTGGCGCAGCTCACCCGTCGCATGCGCGAGAGCTGGGGAGACCGCTCGACTATGACCCGCGCCGTACAGCGCGTCGTTCGCTCGATGGTCCAGTGGAGCATCTTGCTGGACAGCGATACACCGGGTATCTATGAGTGGACAACGAAGGCAATCGTCGTTCGCCCCCCTGTCGGGATGTTGCTTCTAGAAGCTCTGCTTCTTCAAGCCGAGGAAAGAAGTTTGCCAGTAGAGCAGGCCATGCGTCATCCCAGTTTCTTCCCTTTCCAAATCGAGTTGCAACTTCATCATCTACGCAGTTCAAATATTTTTGTCATTCATCGCCAAGGGCTTGATGTTGATATTGTGTCCTTAGCAAAGCCATCTTCTCTCTTATAAGGCTAAATCCGGTGTGAATAACAGCGGCTCCCAGATCAAGGATCCACCCTTGACCCCGCAACCAACCTTCCCAACTCCCTATTCGTCACCCCCAACCTCAACAAGGCCTTGAGCAGCAAATCGACAGAAACAGACGGATCCCCCGCCTCCATCTTCGCCACCCGGGACTGGCTCGACCCCAGCAGGGAGGCCAGTTCCACCTGGGTGATCTTCCTCTTGCGCCGCTCGGCCCGAAGGCTCGCCCCCAGGGCCATCTTGAGCTCGATGTACCGCGCTTCTTCGGGTGAAAGCTGAAGGAATTCGGCTGCGCTGCCGATTTTCCAACCTTTGCGTTTCAGCCTCGCATTCTTGCTCTTTTCCATATCAATCCTGTCCTCGAGAGTTGGCATCGTATAATCGGGCCCTCGTCCGACAAGTTTTGATCACTGACTGTGGGGTCCTGGCGGTCTTCTTCTGAAACACTTCCAGGATCACGACTGCATCTTCGTCCAAACGGTACATGATCCGCCAAGTGGAAGCCATGTCCCGTATCCGTAGCTCATGGCAACGCGGCCCGATCATCGGCATCGGCCGGGATTGGGGCAGCGACAAAGTTATCCCCGTCTGCAGGCACCTCAACAGATAACCGGCCTCGATTCGAGCTTCCGGGCTCAAAGGGGGCGACTTGATCTTGTCCCCCAGCCAAACCAGTGGCTTATCCGAGGGATTCATCATAAAATATATGTCATTTTGGACATATTATCAAGGGTCCAGTTGGGAGGAATTTCAGACAACCAGAGATTCTCTGCAGGGATCACACCATCGGGTGCAAGGGGAGCTGACGCTGGAGTTATAGCCCAAGGAAGGCGCCAGGAAAGAAAAAGCCTGTTGCCGGTGGGAAATCATCCCCGACAACAGGCCCCTTCGTTTGACGGTCACCTGTCATCGCGTCATCACCCAGCGACAGGTAAGGGTTCTACTTCAACCCTTCTACGACAGAGGTTTCCAACACCCTCCCCACCGGATAAACC
>JALUJS010000194.1:3011-12216 GCA_027056825.1 Candidatus Krumholzibacteriia bacterium
ACATAGGACTCCGCGTACTCCACCCGCGCGAACATCGCATCGAAAAAGCCCCAGCGCACCAGGCTGTCCGGGCCCAGAGGCTCCAGCAGGTGGGCGATGGCGCGGGCGGCGGGCTGATCCATGGGCACCACCGCCGAACCGGCGGGGAAATCGCGCGTGGCCGCAAACGTCTCCAGCGTGAAATCCACCGGGTGATGGCCCTCGTAGGGCTTCTCCTGCCACTTGGGGTCCACGAAACGGTACCCCTCGACCTCCACCCGGGCGGGCTCCTCCAGAATTCGCATCTGCGCTCCGTGCAGCCGCAAGCGGTCCAGCACGGCCGTCCACTGGGGCGGGACGATGTACGCGGCCGGCAGCGACACCGTGCGGTCAGGTTCGAGCGTGTCGTAGTACTCCAGTTGCATGGTCTGCGGCTTGCCGGTGAACTTCATCCACTTGCCGCCGGTGATCTCGCTGGTCACCTCCTCGTAAGCCACCCCCAGAAAATCCACCGTGTGATGGGCGTCGGTGGCCTTGAAGGTCAGGCCAAACGGCTTGGATCGGAACGCCGCCGAGGCCGTGCGCGCATCGGACGCCGCGTTCTCCAGCTTCAACTCGTCCGCGTGCTCGTTCAGCCAGGCCATGGTCTTGCGCACCATCAGGCCCGCGCCCTCCACGCGGGTGGCGTAGTCCTTGAGCATGTGCGTCTCGATGAGCAGCCCCGGCCGGTTGCGCACCGCGGCGTAGCCCTGGCTGAAGCGCGGGCCCGCGGCCCAGGCCACAAGGCCGCTCTTGGGATCGTGCCAGTTGCGGAACGCCACGTAGCGGATGATGGGCCAGCCCGCGGCAGCCATCCGGTCCTGCATATCCACCTCGTAGTGGCGGACCAGGCCCGTCAGTCCCGGATCCAGGTTGCCGCCGGTCTCCACGCTGTAGGTCACGGCGTACTGGTAGTCGGCGCCGTCGGTGGAATGGATGTCGATGAAGAAGTCCGGCGTCCAGGCGTTCCACAGCGCGAGCCAGGCCCGTATCTCGGGCGTGTCGGCCTTCAGGTAATCGCGGTTGAGGTTCAGGTTCTGCGCGGTGACCCGCCAGCCCATCTGCTCGGGGCCGTTCTGGTTGATGCGATTGTAAGGCCCGAAGCGCTCGTGGCCGTCCACGTTGAAGATGGGGATGAACAGCAGGGTCACCCTGTCCAGCAGGCGCGCGGCCAGGTCTTCGTCCTCGGCCAAGTCCCGCAGCAACAGCATCCCCGCGTCCTTGCCGCAGCTCTCGCCGGCGTGGATGCAGGCCTGCACCAGCAGAACGACCTGCGAACCGTCGGCCTCGGGCATGAATGGTCCGTGGCTCGAGGCGATGACCAGCGGCAGCTCGCGGCCCTCGGGACTTGTCCCGAAGCTGCGGTATTCCAGCAGCGGGGACGAGGCCGCCAGATTCCGGCACCAGGTGACCGTCTCGTCGTAGGTGGGCGTGTAGTTCCTGCCGTGGTCCGTAAAGGGGGTGGTTAGGGCCAGGGCCGGGACGGCAGGCAGCAGGGCGGTCATGATCGCAAGCAGGCGGTGGCGCAAAACGGACATCCGGGGATCCTTTCGTTGGCCGGATCCTACCAGCCCGGGGCCCGACGCGCCAGTTGCCGGGTACGCGCCACTCCGGTAGATTCCCCGCATGAGCCCGCGGAGGATCCTGCATGTGCTTTCCCAGCGCCCGCTGCTGACCGGCAGCGGCGTGGCCCTGGACGCCCTGGTGCGCCAGGCCGCGACCGCGGGCTGGGACCAGGCCGCCCTGGTGGGCGTGCCCGCGGATGACCGGCCGCAGGTGGGCGGCCTGCCGCCCGAACGCATCCTCGCGGTGACCTTCGCGTCACCCGATGGGGGGGCCGTGCCCGACCTCGACTTCCCCGTCCCGGGCATGAGCGATGTCATGCCCTACCGCAGCTCGGTGTGGTCGCGCATGACCCCGGCCCAGCTTGCAGCCTACCGCGAAGTCTGGACCCGGCGCCTCGAAGCCGCGCGCGATGACTTCCAGCCGGAATTGATCCACACCAACCACCTGTGGCTGGTCAGCGCCCTGGTGCGCAAGGTGTTCGCGGACATTCCCGTCGTCCTGTCCTGCCACGCCACGGGCTTGCGGCAGCTGGAGCTGTGCCCCCATCTGGCGGACGAGGTGGTCCGCGGCTGCGGGGACATCGACCGCTTCTGCGTCCTGCGCGAGGATCACCGCGAACGCCTGGCCGCGGTGCTGGACATCGATCCGCAGCGCATCACCATCACCGGAGCGGGCTACAACGACGCCATCTTCCATCCCGATCCGGCCACAGCGCGCGGCCCCGGGGACATCCTCTATGTGGGAAAGTACAGCGCCGCCAAGGGCGTCCCCCAGTTGCTGGAGGCGTTCACGGCCCTGGCCCTGGAGCGGCCCGGACTGCGCCTGCACATCGCCGGCTCAGGGGCCGGGCCCGAGGCCGATCACCTGGCCGCCCGCATGGACGCCATGGCCCCGGCCGTCGTCCGCCACGGCCAGTTGGGCCAGGCCGACCTGGCCGACCTCATGCGCCGCTGCGCCGTGTGCGTGCTGCCGTCGTTCTACGAGGGGGTGCCGCTGGTGCTGGTGGAGGCCGCAGCCTGCGGCTGCCGCATCGTGGCCACCGACCTGCCCGGGGTACGGGAGCAGCTGGCCCCCGCCCTGGGCCCCTGGCTCCACGCCGTGCCCATGCCCCGCCTGGAAACCGTGGACCGGCCCGTGGCCGCCGACCTGCCCTGCTTCGTGACCGATCTCCAGGCCGGCCTGGCCCGCGCCCTCGACGCCGCACCGGCCACCCCGCCCGATCTTTCCGGGTTCACCTGGGGCGCCGTGGCGGGGCGGATCCAGGGGATTTGGCAGGAACTCCTGCCCGGTTGGGGCCCGGGTGTACAGGGAAGATGAATCTTTTTATCCTGTTGTTGCCTCGGTATTCATAGGCGGGAAGGTTTTCGCCATGGAAGAACTCGAACTGGAAAAAGTTATCGCTGTATGCCGGGCGCACGGAACGCGGAGGATCGCCCTGTTCGGATCGTTTGTGCGCGGAGAGGCGGGTCCGGACAGCGATGTCGACCTGATCGTCGAATTTGAGAAACCTACCGGTTTCCTGGCCCTGGTGCGGTTGGAGCGCGAGCTGTCCGAAATGCTGGGTCGCAAAGTCGATCTCTTGACCGAAAACGCCATCAGCCCCCATCTGCGGGACAGGATTCTCAATGAGCAGCAGGTGATTTATGACGCAGCGGGATGACTGAGACGATTCAACCATTCGGGTCAGGGCAGATCGTCCAGGATTTTCTGGATTTTTGTTTTGAATTCAGGAATATCGTTTTGGACAACAGCCCACACTACATCCATATCGATTCCCAAATAATCATGCACCAGCACATTGCGGAAAGCTGAAAGTGTTGCCCATTCCACTTCGGGATGAGCCAACTTCAGTTCGTTGGAAATTCGCTGGGTCGTTTCAGTCATGGTGTGCAGGTTGCGGAGCACAGCATCCTGATGAAGAGTCGAGGCCATAAAAGCAGCTTTCCCATCAACGGTCGCCGCTTCAATGCGACCGATCATGTCCAGAATATGAAGAAGGTATGTGCGATCGCTTTTCAAAGCGGGACCGCCTCGTTGAGAACTTCATCCCGCAGCAATGAATTCAAGCCGGATTCCGTTACGATATCAATATGACGCCCCAGCAGATTCTCGAGGTCGAGGATAAGGCCCGCCGGGAACCACGCGCTGAGATCCGATCCTGTCGTCACCAACAGATCGATATCACTGGTGGCGGACTCCTCCCCCCGGGCAACCGAACCAAAAACCCGTATGGATATAACACCATGTTTTTTGGCCAGTTGCATCACTTCTTCGCGCTTTTCCAGCAACATGTCCAACGTGGTCATAACACCCTCCCGGCGATGATGTCAACAGTCTAGCCCAAATCAAACCGGGCGCGCAACTGATTCACGCCTTCTCCCTCCTCGCCTTGACGATCAGCCACACACCCCCGGCGATCAGCGCCAGCGGCCACCAGTCCTCGAGCCACGCCATGGACATGTCGAACTTCAGGTTGAGGAACAGCAGCAGGCCGACCACCGTCAGGACGATGCCGCCGAACATGGAGCCGCCCGTGCCCGGCACGGTGAACCCGTCGGGCACTTCCTCGCCGCCGAGGCCCGCGGCCACGCGGTTGTAGTGCAGGGCCCGGCGGTTGGCGTCGATCATGTTGAACAACCAGAAGAAGGCCAGGAAGATGCCGAAGAACGGCTCCAACCCGCTGCCGGGCATGGAATTGAGAAGGGCGATGGTCCCGGCCGTCACCAGGATGTTGATGAACCCCTGCTGGTAGTAACCCACATACGCCTGGCCGAGGCCCGGCAGCAGGGACAGGGTGGTGGCCAGGGCCGGGGACTTGCGGCGGACCGGCAGCGGGGCCTCGGGCATGGCCGGCGGTTGCGGCATCGTTGCGCGGTTCGGGGCCGGGTTCGGGGCCGGGGAACCGTAGTTGGTGTTTTCCTGCTGGGCGCCGTTCATGACGGCCTCCTTTCGCTGGTCGGTTGGCTGTTCAGTGAATCGTCTCGCCACCACAGGATCCACACATCACGCATGTCGCCGGCGGCGGCCGAAAGTTTGACGAGGGCGGGGCCGGTGCGCCCCCGGCGCAGATCCCGCCAGCAGCCCTCGAGGTCGTCGTTCAGATGAGTGCGGGCCGGAGCGGTGCGCTCCAGGCGACGGTCCAGGCCCGCACGGGTCCGGTCCCACGCCGCGTGACGCAGCCAGGCCGCGCCACGGTCCACCCTCGCGTCCACGGCCACGAACACCGCGCCCAAAGGAGCGCCGTGACCCGGCCCGGCCTGGACCACCGTCAGCAGGCGGCCGGGCACGCCCCGCAGAGGCGCCCCCGGCAGCGCCGTCAGCGCCACCAGCAGGACGGTCAGGGCGTAGGCGACCTGCCACGCGAACAGGGGCCGCTCGATGCGCTCGGACCACCACCGGCCCAGGCGGTCCATCCAGGAGGCCGGGCCGGTCAACTGGCCTGCGGCCGCGGTGCGCGAGGGCATCCGCGCGGTGCGGGCCAGAACCGTGGCGGTGAACTCCTGGCCCGGATCGACCTCGGCCATGGCGGGCAGCTCGCCGCCCAGCCAGCCCAGGACCACGGCCACCGCCCGGCACTCCGCGCAATGTTCCAGGTGGCCCTGGACCAGGGCGCGGTCCACCGGATCGAGGTTGCCGTCGGCCAGGGCCGGCAGGTGCTCCAGGGCGCGCCCGCAGGCCGGACCGCTGGTGCGGCCCAGGATGCTGCGGACCAGGTCCTCGCGGCGGTCGTTGTCATCGGGAAAGCGCGTCATGACGCCGCCTCCGTGTCCGGGCAGGGACCGCCGTCGGGACCTCCGCCCAGGGCGGTGATGGCCCGCGCCAGTTCCAGGCGCGCCCGCGAGGCGCGGGACTTCACCGTGCCCACGGGCACCTCGAGCACCGCCGCGACCTGGTCCAGGGGTAAACCCTGGATGTCCTTGAGCAGGATGACCTCCCTGTTGATCTCGCTCAGATCCTGCAGGGCGCGATGGACCAGGCGCCTGCGGTCCGTGCGGTACCATTGCTCTTCCGGGGTGGGGCCGGAGGCGGCCAGGGAGGTCATCTCGGCCGCGGGGATGTCCTGGCGGGGCGGGCGCGCCTTGCGGCGGCGCAGATGGTCCAGGCACATGTTGCGCACGATGCTGGCCAGCCAGGCGGGGAAGCGGCCGGGGTCCGTGCACTGGTCGAGCTTGCGGTACAGCCGGACGAAGATCTCCTGGGCCACGTCGAGGGCCTCTTCCCTGTCGCCCAGGTAGCCGTAGGCCATGGCGCATACTTTTCCCTGTTGCTGTCTCACCAGCATCTCCCAGGCCAGTTCGTCGCCTTGACGACAACGGTTCAGAAGTTCGGACTGGTCCATCAGGGTCCCGTTCGCTTGGCGGTCGTTTTGTGCCTTCGCATCATAGACGCATCCGGCGCGCGGAGGTTCGGTAGCAAAAAATTTTTCTGGAACCCCGCTCCGGTCCACCCGTAGATTCCAGGTCTACCTGATACCATATTTTCTGTTTCCCGGAGAAAAGATGTTCATGCCACCCTCTGCGCCTTGCCGGTTATCCATGGCCCTGGGATTGCTGGCGCTGTTGTACGCTCCGGCGGCCGCCGCCCAGGCCCCCGTGCCGAGCTTCGCCCCTGTCGGCGACGGCCCGCAGTACCCCGCCCACGCCAACGGGACCCTGACCGAAACCCCCTCGGTGTCCGCCCTGCGCGTGGAAAAAGGCGCCATCACGGTCGACGGCGTGCTGGACGAGCCGGTGTGGGACCGGGCGGAGACCGGCTGGGGCTGGCGCCAGCAGGAACCCACCCGGGGCGGCCCGGCCTCCGTGCTGTCGACCTTCAAGGTCGCCTACGACGCCGACGCCATCTACTTCGCCGTGGCCTGCTGGGAGGACGACATGGCCAATGTGGCCAGCCGCCTGTCCCGGCGCGACGACCTGATGTCCTCGGACATGGTCAGCATCTACATCGACCCGTACCACGACCGCACCACCGGCTACAACTTCCGCATCAACCCCCTGGGTGTGCAGTACGACTCCTACATCTTCGACAACGGGGACCGCGACGAGGACTGGAACGCGGTGTGGGCAGCGGAAACCTCCATGGACGACCGGGGATGGTACGTGGAGATGCGCATCCCCTTCTCACAGATCCGCTTCAAGCCCGCCGACGACATGACCTGGGGCCTGCAGGTGTACCGCTGGATGTACAAGCGGGCCGAGGACACCGGTTGGGTGGTGTGGGACCGCAACCTGGACGGTTTCGTCAGCCGCTGGGGCCTGCTGACGGGCCTGCGCGGAATCGAGAACCCCCGCAAGCTGGAGGTCGTGCCCTACGTCGTGAGCAAGGTCACCGATCCCGCGGACCCGGACCCGGTGACCGACCGGTGGGAAAACACCTGGAACTTCGGCGCCGACTTCAAGTACGGGATCACCTCGAACCTCACCCTGAACGCCACCTTCCAGCCGGATTTCGGGCAGGTGGAGGCCGATCCGGCGGTGCTGAACCTCTCGCCCTTCGAGACCTTCTACCAGGAGAAGCGGCCCTTCTTCATCGAGGGCGCCCAGTTCTTCCAGCACCCGGACTTCCGCCTGTTCTACTCGCGGCGCATCGGCACCGGCGACCCCAACGCGCGCATCCGCGGGGCGGCCAAGCTCACCGGCAAGCTCGACGGCCGCACCTCGGTGGCAGTGCTGGCCGCGGCCACGGACATCGGCGTGCCGGGCAAGGCCCACAACCCCTTCGTGGGCGGCTCGCAGAAGACCTGGTTCGGCGTGGCCCGGGTGGGAAGGGAGTTCCGCGAGGGACAGCACCGCGTCAACCTCATGGGCACCGTGGTGCGGCGCGACCACGGCTCCTTCTCCGTCGACGCCGGCGAGCGTCTGTTGAGGGACGCCTACTCGGGGGGGATGGACTTCCAGCTCACCTTCGACGACCGCAACTGGACGGTGGAAGGGTCGGCCGTGGGCACCATCGTGGACAGCTTCGCCGACCAGCTCGATCCCGCCCTGGCCCGGGACACGAAGTACGGCACCGGCGGCCGCCTCCAACTGGCCCGGACCGGCGGAGACCTGCTGGCGGAAATGGGGGGATCCTGGGAAAGTGACGACCTGGATCCCAACGACGCGGGCTTCCTCTCCGCTCCCGACGAGAAATCCCTCTACGGAAACATGGAATACCGGCACAACTTCGAGGGGCGGGGCGGCTTTCTCAATTCCTTGAGCATGAGGATCCACGGGCAGCGCCGCTGGCTCTACGCCGGCGGCCGCGGTCTGGACCCGGACACGGGGCAGGAGATCTGGAGCTACTCGGGGGGGCACCGGCAAAGCGCCGCCCTGCAGGGCAACGCCTTCTTCCAGCACCGCGACTACCATCACGCGTGGGTGTGGGTCGGCCGGTTCTTCGAGGGCACGAGCAAGTACGAGACGCGGCGCTCCGACCCCGGTGATTCCCACAGCCAGCGCGGCCCGCTGATGACCACGCCGGCCTTCACCGCCCTGGTCTGCGGCTTCGGCACCGACTGGCGCAAGCCGCTGTCGCTGAACCTCGACCTCCAGAGGGACATGGGCGACCATGTCGACGGCAAACGCATGAGCATCCGCTTGCGCTGGAACCAGAACGAGCACTTCTCCCACAGCCTGAGCGTGGGTGTCTCCCACCGGGACAACGACGCCCAGTGGCTGTACAACTTCACCAACGACGGCTCGCAGCCGGGCGTCACGGGCATCGGCGGGATCGACTACGTGTTCGCCGCCCTGGACCAGCGCACCTGGGATGTGACCCTGCGCACCAACTACCTGCTGGACCGCAACCGCTCGCTGCAGCTCTACATGCAGCCGTTTTTGACCCGCGGCCGCTACACCGACGCGCGCTGGCTGGCCACCCCCGACAGCTACGACCTGCGCCCCTACGCCCTGGATCCCGGGCAGTACGATTTCAACTACGGCGCCTTCAACCTGAACCTCGTCTACCGCTGGGAGTACCGCCCCGGCTCCACCGTTTTCGTGGTTTGGAGCCACAACCAGGAGCGTTATGATTGGCGCGGCGGATCCTCCGACCCGCAGGCCTGGTCCAACGCGTTTGACGCCGGCTTCCCCTTCGGAACCGAGCCGGGCAACACCCTGCTGGTCAAGATCTCCTCGTGGTTCAGTATCTGACCCGATCCGCCATCTGAAGGCGGTGTGCGCGGATGTGGGACAAGCTCCGGAATCTCTTCCACCGTACCGACCCCCGCGCCGGGGTGCGCTTCGTCATCCACAAGCGCTACCAGGTGGATATCCCCTTTCCCCAGTACGACGCCCGGCGGCCGTTCCGCATCCTGCAGTACCTGCGCCGCCGCAAGCTCCTGCGCCGCGGCATGCTGGTGCGGCCGCGGCCGGTCTCGCTCAAGAGGCTGGAGCTGGTCCACGACCGTGATTACCTGCGCTCCCTGGGCCGGCCCGAGGCCATGGAGACGATCCTGGGCCTGCGGCTGGACGGGCGTTCCCAGGACCGCTTCCTGTGCTTCCAGCGACTGATGTGCGGCGGAACCCTGCGGGCCGCGCGGGCGGCCGTGCACCGCGGCTCGGTGATGGTGAACCTGGGCGGCGGCCTCCACCACGCCGCCCGGGACCGGGGGTCCGGTTTCTGCGCCTTCAACGACGTGGCC
>JALUJS010000195.1 GCA_027056825.1 Candidatus Krumholzibacteriia bacterium
TTCAAACTTTTCGCGAGCCATCTGCGGCTACCTCCTGAAAAAACGGCTTTGTCCGGCCCGGAATTTCGCGCTCCGGCTGCGCGGACAGCTTCGCCATCTGATTAAGCACCTGCGTACAAGCGCGTGATCTCCCTGGCCACCTTCTCCGGCACCGGCTCGTAGCGGGCCAGCTGCATCGAGAACACGCCCCGCCCCTGGCTCAGGGACCTCAACTGCGTGGCGTATCCGAACATCTCCACCAGGGGCACCTCGGCGTGGATCACCTGGTCCGCGCCGCGCTGCTGCATCCCCAGGACCCGCCCGCGGCGGGAGTTCAGATGCCCCGTCACATCCCCCAGGAATTCCGGGGGCACGGTCACCTCGACGGTCATCACCGGTTCGAGGAGGACCGGATCGGCTGCCTTCGCCCCGTCCCACAGGGCGCCGGTGGCCGCGTTGCGGAAGCCCATCTCGGTGGACTCCCCTTCCACCCACCTGGCCCCGGTCAGCCGGGCCTTGAGATCGACCAGCGGGTACCCCGCCAGGACCCCCGTCGCGCAGGCCTGCTTGACGGCCCCCTCGACGTAGCCGGCGAATTCCTCCGGCAGGTCCTGCGGCCCCACCTCGTTGACGAAGGTGATCCCGCTGCCGTACTCGCCGGGCCCGATGGCCAGCTCCACCCAGGCGAAGTTCGTCTTGCCCGCCAGATCGCGCTCGAACTCGCCGTGGGCGACGACTTCCTTGGTGACCGTCTCGCGGTAGGCCACCTGGGGCCGGCCGACGTTGCAGGCGACCTTGTACTCGCGCTGCATCCGGTCGACGATGATCTCCAGATGGAGCTCGCCCATACCCCAGATCACGGTCTGCCCGCTGTCCGGGTCCTTCCGCACCTGGAAGGAAGGGTCCTCGTCGGCCATGGCCTGCAGGGCCGCCCCGAGCTTGTCCTGGTCCGCCTTCGTCCGCGGTTCGATGGCCATGTAGATGACCGGCTCGGCGAACGTCATCTCGTCCAGGACCAGCGGATGCGCCTGATCGCTCAGGGTGTCGCCGGTGCGGATCTCCTTGAAGCCCACCGCGGCGACGATGTCGCCGGTGCGGACCTCCTGCAGATCCTCGCGCTTGTCCGCGTGCATCCGCAGCAGACGCTGGATCCGCTCCCGCTTGCCGGTGTTCACGTTCAGGACCACCTTGCCGGCGGCCAGGGTCCCGCTGTAGACCCGCATGAACGCCAACCTGCCCGCGAACGGGTCGGCCAGGATCTTGAAGGCGAGGGCGCTGAAAGGCTCCTCGTCATCCGGCCGCCGCCGGATCTCCTCCCCGCCCGGAACCCCCTTCTCCAGGGCCCGGCCCACGATGGCCGGCCGGTCCACGGGGGACGGGAGGTAATCCACAATCCCGTCCAGCAGATCCTGCACCCCCTTGTTCTTCAGGGAGGATCCGCAGAACACGGGCACCAGCTGCCCGGCCAGGGTCGCCCGCCGGATGCCGGCCCGCAGCTGGTCGATCGTCGGCTCCTGCTCGGCGAGGTAGAGCTCCATGAGCTCCTCGTCGATCTCGGCCACCGTCTCCAGCAGGGCCGCCCGCGCGGTCTCCGCATCCGCGGCCAACTCCGAAGGAATCGGCTCCCGGTCGAAGGTCGCCCCCAGGTCCTCCTCGTGATAGATCTTCGCCTCCATGGACATCAGATCGATCACGCCGCGGAACCCGTCCTCGACACCCACCGGGATGTTCAAGGGCAGGGGCTTTGCGCCCAGGCGCTCGACCATGCTCTGCAGCGCACGGTCGAAGTCGGCGCCCAGCCGGTCCATCTTGTTGATGAACGCCACCCGGGGGACGCCGTAGCGGTCGGCCTGCTTCCACACCGTCTCGGACTGGGGCTCGACCCCGCCGACACCGCAGAACACCGCCACCGCTCCATCGAGAACCCGCAGGCTGCGCTCCACCTCGCTGGTGAAATCGACATGCCCGGGGGTGTCGATGATGTTGATCCGGTGATCGCGCCAGGAGCAGGTCGTGGCGGCGGACATGATGGTGATGCCCCGTTCCCGCTCTTGCTCCATGTAGTCCATCTGGGTCGCGCCGTCGTCCACGTCTCCGGGCCGGTGCACCCGGCCGGTGTAGTAGAGGATGCGCTCGGTCGTCGTCGTCTTGCCGGCGTCGATGTGAGCCATGATCCCGATGTTGCGAATCGACTGCAGGGCGATTTCGCGGGCCACGACTCCAACTCCCAGCGGACCGGCTCCGACACGAACCCCGTGTCGGGACCAAACCGAATCACGCGCACATGACCTTGCGACAGGCAGTGCGTCTTCCTCGCCTCTAGCCCCGTCGCATCCGTGCGCGGAGCACAATCAGGCTATGCGAATGTCTTGCTCGTCCTTGTTCTGAGCGCTTGTCGGCGAACGAGAGGGACCCTTACCAGCGGCAGTGGGCGAACGCGCGGTTCGCTTCAGCCATGCGGTGAGTGTCTTCGCGCTTCTTGATAGACGGTCCTTCGTTTTTGCTCGCCATCAACAGTTCGGCAGCCAGGCGCTCGGCAAAGGTATGCTCCGGCCTGCTGCGCGCGAACCCGATGAGCCAGCGCATGGCCAGCTGGGTCCGCCGTTCCGCCCGGACTTCGACGGGCACCTGGTAGGTGGCGCCGCCGATACGCCGGGACTTGACCTCGACACTGGGCTTCACATTGTTCAGGGCGGCGCGGAAGACCTCGATGCCCTCCTGGCCGCTCTTTTCCTTGATGATCTCGAGAGCCCGGTAGAAAGAACGCTCGGAGACGCTGCGCTTGCCGTCCTTCATGCAATAGTTGATGAACTTGGTCACCATGACATCGCCGAAGCGGGGATCAGCGGGCAACACCCTTTTTTCCGGGGACCTGCGTCGCGACATGCTTTCTCTCCTGAGCGGACTTTCCGCAATTGCGCCGGCGGGGCCGGCAATTTCCAAGTCTTCCTGGCGCCCGTGGGCGCGAATGTCTCAAGCGGCCTTCCGTTGCCGCCGTGTCCGGGAGTCTAGGACTTGGGGCGCTTGGCTCCGTACTTGGAGCGGCCCTGCCGCCGGGAATCGACGCCGGAGGCGTCCTGGGTCCCGCGGATGATGTGATACCGCACGCCCGGAAGATCCTTCACACGCCCGCCACGCACCAGCACGATGCTGTGCTCCTGCAGGTTGTGACCCTCGCCGGGAATGTAGGCGGTCACCTCGATGCCGTTGGTCAGCCGGACACGGGCGATCTTGCGCAGGGCCGAGTTGGGCTTCTTGGGCGTCTGGGTATAGACGCGCGTGCAAACACCCTTGCGCTGGGGGCAGGCCTGCAGGGCAGGGCACTTGCTCTTGCTCAAGACCGGCTTGCGGCCCTTGCGGACCAGCTGATTCAAAGTAGGCACCGTCAAACTCCCGCTATGCTCGCCTGCTTCAGCAGGCGTCAACCAACCGTAAGTACACGTTTTACGCGCATTCAAACACAACAGCAGCCAGACGGCTGCGGTCACGGACCGGGAACATTAACCGGAAGACCATACTTTGTCAAGGATTAGGAATAAATTTTCATCCCGAAACGGCCAGCAGGCAGGCCGTCGCGCCCCGTGCGACCAGAATCATCAGGAAACTGATCAACAACAGGATGCGGGGAGAGTCCGCAAGCTTGGATGGCCGCAGGAAATCCATCAGGAAAAGGACGAACAGGACCAGGCCCGGAGCCATCAGTTCCGGCCCGGACACGGCTCCCAGCAGGGGCGCCAGGGCGCAACATGTCATCAACAATGTGTTGCGGGGCAATGGCTTGTCCATCAGGGCGCGGTGGGCGGCCAGCAGGGCCCACAGGCCCCAGACCATGGCCCCGAGGATCATGACCCCGGTCGGCGAGCCCGCCGGATCACCCGGCGCGCCCAGAACGGTGACCGGTCCCACCAGCCAGGCGCCCGCCCGCAGGAAATCCCCCAGGGCCGCCGTCGGGTCCCACGCAACGGGGGCATCGGCGCCCCACCAGCGCAGGAACAACGCCCCGGCGGCCAAGGCCACGCAGGCGGTTACCATGGTTTTTCGCCCCCGCAGCCCGTACTGGTG
>JALUJS010000196.1 GCA_027056825.1 Candidatus Krumholzibacteriia bacterium
GTTGTACGGCGTCAGGGCCCGCGCCCGGCGCAGGGCCTCCTCCCACTGGTCGTCGTCGAACTTCAGCTTCACCGTCGAGCCCGGAGCGGGCCGGTCGGCGGGCTGCATCCCGTTGAAAGCCGAGATGGACCCGGCCTGGTCCGGATCCCCGTAGTAGTCCTCGGCCAGTGAGGTCCAGTCCTCGCCGGGCTGAACGGTGTGTTCGATGATGTTGCCGGCCGGCACCGGGACCGTCGGCACGGCGCCGGGGCCGCCTCCTCCCACGCGTTTGGCGCATCCGGCCGGCCCCCAGGCCGCAAGCTGGACGCAGGCCGCCACGATCGCGACTTTCCCCATTCCCCTGGTCATCGTGCATCCTCCCTGATCGGCTCGGTGTCATGGCGCGCCGGAAGCGGCGGGCCGCCCGCGGCCGCAGCCTCGCGCAGGATGGCGATCATGGTGGCACTGTCGGTAGTGGCGTACAGCCGCCGGCGCAGGGCCGCGGCGCCCGGATAGCCCCGGAAGGTCCGGGCGATGTGCTTGCGCACAACCAGGCAACCCTGCTTCTCGCCGCGCAGGGCCACCTCGCCCCGGATGTGATCGCAGGTGGTCGCGCACATGGCCGCGAAATCGGGCGCGCGGACCGGGCGGTTCTCGTCCACCGCCCGCATCTGCTCGAAGATCCAGGGGTTGCCGATGGCCCCGCGGCCGATCATCACCCCGTGGCAGCGGGTGTGCTCCACCATGGCGCGGTAGGACGCCCCGTCCACCACGTCCCCGTTGCCGATCACCGGAATGTCCAGGATCCCGACCAGGTCGGCGATCCCGTCCCAGTCGGCCCGGCCGGTGAACTTCTGGGCACGGGTGCGGCCGTGCATGGTCACCCAGACGACCCCCAGTTCCTGCAGCAGCAGGCCCACCTCGCGGTAGTTGACCGAGTCGGCGTCCCACCCGGTGCGGATCTTGGCCGAGACGGGAACGGCGCTCTCGGCGATCACCGCCCTGACGATCTTCTCCAGCAGGGGCACGTCGGCCAGCAGCGCGCTGCCCCCGCACTTCTTCACGACCTTCTTGGCGGGACAGCCGAAGTTGATGTCCAGCACATCCATGCGCTTGTCGCGCAGCAGGCGCGCGGCGGTGGCCATGTGCTCGGGGTCGTTGCCGAAGATCTGGACCCCCACCAGGCCCTCCTCGCCCTCGGTGTCCACCAGCTTCCAGGTGGCCTCACCGCCGTAGGTCAGGCCGCTGGCCGAGGCGAACTCGCAGAACCCCATGTCCGCACCGAAACGGCGGCAGATCTCCCGGAAAGGCCGGTCGGTAACCCCGGCCATGGGGGACAGCAGGCGGCGCACCTCCTCGAACCAGGGGATGCGCGGGTCGATGCGGACGGGTTTGCGGTCCAGGGTCAAAGAATCCTCCCCTTGGGAGCCGGGCTGTGCCATGCTTGCATGGAAAATGCGGGTTGACCGGTAATCTAATCTCGGCGGACCGATTCGGGTAGGTGACATGATACCCCATCGCCACCATCTGTGCTTCGTGGATTCCCTGCGCTCGTTCGGCGGGGCCGAGGTCTGGTTCCTGGACACCGCCCGGCGGCTGACCGCGCGGGGGCTGAAGGTCTCGATCATCACCCAGCCGGACGCGGCCTGGCTGCCGCGCCTGCGGGATGCGGGCCTGCCCCACGCCGTCATTCCCCTGCGCTGCGACGGCGCGCCGTGGACCATCCGCAAGCTGGCGCGGTACTTCCGCCGCCGCGAGGTCACGGCCATCATCGCCAACCGCACCAAGGACCTGAAGGCCTGCGCGGTGGCGGGCCGCCTGGCGCGCGTGCCGGTGATCCTGGGCACCCGCGAGAGCGATTTCCCGCTGAAGAACAAGCGCTACTACCGCTGGTATTTCAACCGCCTGGCCACCGGCCTGCTGGTCAATTCCGAGGCCACCCGCAGGACCGTCCTGGCAAGCGCGCCGTGGCTGGACGAGCGCCGCGTCCACCTGTTGTACAAGGGCATCGATACCGACAGGTTCCGGCCGGGGGCGTCGTTCCCCCTGGCGCCGGTGGCGGGTTTCGCGGGCCAGTTTATCGCGCGCAAGGGGCTGCGGGAGATCATGGTCGCTTGGAACGCCCTGGACCGCGAGTTGCGGCCCGGCGCGCGGCCCGTCCTGCGGCTGGCGGGCGACGGTCCCCTGCGCGGCGAGGTGGAGCGCTGGAGGGCGGGATTGCGCCACCCCGACCGCGTGGAGATCCTGGGCTTCGTCGAGGACATGCCGGACTTCTACCGCAGCCTGCGCGTGCTGCTGATGCCCTCGTTCGCCGAGGGATTCGGCCTGGCCGCGGCCGAGGCCCAGGCCTGCGGCGTGCCCGTGATCGCGGGCCGGGCCAGCAGCCTGCCCGAGCTGGTGGAACACGGGCGTACGGGCCTGCTGGTGTTCCCCGGCGACCCCGCCGCCCTGGAGGCCGCCCTGCGCTCCCTTCTGGACGATCCGGACCGCTGCCGCCGGATGGGCGCCGCCGGGCGGAAGCTTGTCAGGGAGAAGTTCGACCTGCAGACTTGCCTTGACCGTCTGGTGGAACTGGTGACCAACCGCCCGAAAGGATGAACCCGTGAGCACGCTGAACCTCGCCGTCGT
This sequence comes from Candidatus Krumholzibacteriia bacterium, assembly GCA_027056825.1. Classification (GTDB taxonomy): domain Bacteria; phylum Krumholzibacteriota; class Krumholzibacteriia; order LZORAL124-64-63; family LZORAL124-64-63; genus JAHJTW01. The sequence continues at coordinate 2,608 of JALUJS010000196.1, forward strand.
CCAGACCAGCCCCGTGTTCGGGGACATCCCCGGCAACCTCCGCCGCGCCCTGGACCTCGTACCTGTCGGCTGCGACCTGGCCGTCCTGCCCGAGCTGTTCGCCACCGGCTACCAGTTCCGAGATACCGCCGAGGCGATGTCCATGGCCGAGGAGGCCGCTCCCGGCGGCGCGGGCGGCCCCATCGTCCAGGCCCTGGTCGCCAGGGCCGCCGCCACGGGCGCCACCCTGGTGGCCGGGCTGGCCGAGAAGGCCGGCGCGGCGGTGTACAACAGCGCCGTGCTCGTGCGCCCGGACGGCTCGCGGGAGATCTACCGCAAGGTGCACCTGTTCGACCGCGAAAAGGAGGTCTTCCGACCGGGCGACCTGGGCTTCCCGGTATTCGACGCCTGCGGGGCGAAGGTCGGCCTGATGATCTGCTTCGACTGGATCTTCCCCGAGGCCGCCCGGAGCCTGGCCCTGGCCGGGGCGCAGGTCCTCTGCCATCCCTCCAACCTGCTGCTGCCCTGGTGCCCGGAGGCCATGGTGACGCGCTGCCAGGAGAACCGCGTCTTCGCCGCCACGGCCAACCGCATCGGCAGCGAGGACCGCACCGGACAGCGCCTGGACTTCATCGGGATGAGCGAGATCGTCTCGCCCCTGGGAGACATCCTGCGACGGATGGGGCGCGAGGAGGAAGGCGCGGCCATGGCGGCCATCGACCTGGAGGCCATCGAGAAGCAGGTTACCCCGCGCAACCACATCTTCAACGACCGCCGGCCGGACCAGTACCGGATCTGAAAAACGACCGCCGGAGACAGCGCCCGCTTCCCGGATCACGGCTCGCTCAGATCCATGTTCTTGGGCACCACGACCACGCCGCTGTCGGTGATGGTGAACAGGCGCGCGTCCTTTTCGCGGTCGAAGCCGATCTTCATCCCCTCGGGAATGTCGACGTTCTTGTCGACGATGCAACGCCGCAGTTCGGCGTAGCGGCCGACGTTCACGTTGTCGAACAGGATGCTGTCGGAGACCTTGCTGTAGGAGTTGATGCGCACGCTGCGGCCCAGCACCGAGTGTTCCACATGGCCGCCGGAGATCACCGTGCCACCGCCGACGATGGAGTCGGCCACCACGCCCGGCAGGGTTCCGTCCTCGGTGAAGCCGTGGGCCGATTTGAACGGGGGCACCGGCGGCTGCCAGGCCCGGAACCGCCACCCGGGGTCGTAGAGGTCGAACTGCGGGGTGCGGCTGACCAGGTCCATGGTGGCGTCGTAGTAGCTGTCCAGGGTGCCGATGTCCCGCCAGTACCGGGGTTCGTGCGTCCGCGAGTCGCGGAAGGGATAGGCGTAGACCTCGCCCTGGGTGACGAGTTCCGGGATGATGTTCTTGCCGAAGTCGTGGTGGCTGTCCGGTTCGCCGGCGTCCCCGCTCAGCACACGCACCAGAGC
>JALUJS010000197.1 GCA_027056825.1 Candidatus Krumholzibacteriia bacterium
CCGCCTCGAAGCCGCAGCCCTGGCCGACGCCGGCCGCCGCGAGGAGGCCGCCCGCTCCCTGATGGCCCTGCGGGAGTCGGGTCGGCGCCAGGACCACTGGCTGACCCGCGCCTGGGACGACATCGAGAATTTCACGCCTGACAACCTGCCGACCGACCTGCCGGAGATGATCCGCAAGGTGATCCAGGGCGAGTCGGAGAAGGAGCAGCTCGCCGCGGCGGTGGCTCTGTGCCGGGCCGGCAACTGGGAGCAGGGTACGGCGGCCTTCCGGGAACTGGTCGAGCGTCGTCCCCGCTATCCGGACTACCGCACCCGCCTGGCGGCCGCCCTGTTCCAGACCGGGCAACTGGACGAGGCGCTGGATGCGGTGGAGGCGGCCCTGGCCCTGCACGAAGGTTATGCCGCCGCTCTGGATCTCAAGGCCCTGATTCTCGCCGACCAGGGCCGCTTCCGCGAGGCGTGGGAATTCCTCGAGGCCACCGAGGCCTCGCGCACCGGTCAGAATCCCGGCTCCCTGGAGGCCCTGTTCGGCGCCTACCTCGCGGGGGTTCTCGACCTGCTGCTGGGCAAGCCCGGGGCGGTGCCGGGCCGGCTGGAACGCTGGAGCGACCTGGTCCACGATTTTGCCTGGGCGGAACTGCTGATGGCCGCCGCCGACCACCTGCGCGGCCGGCGCCAGTCCTGCACCCTGCGCCTGGAAGCGTTGCGAAGGGCCTGGCCGGCCGACGCGGAGTACGCCTACCTGCTTGTCTGCATCCACCTGGAAAGCGGCCGCCTGGACGAGGCTGCCGCGATTCTCGACCGGTGGCCCCGGGATGACGACGCGCCGGATGAACGCCCGCTGTTCCTGCAGGCGCGGCTGGCCCTGGCCCAGGGACGGCAGCCGGAAATCCCTTCGGAACCGGCCGTGGCCGCCGGTGAAGCCGGCAAGGACGACCGGAGCGTCCTGCCCCGGGTCATGAACCCTGAAGCCTGGGCCATGGTCCGGGCCGAGGCTGCCTTCCTGCGGGGTGACGACCATGTCTGCTGGGAAACCTGCCGGGACCTGGCCGGGCGCGGCCTTTACTGCGAGCGCCTGCTGGACCTGATGCTCCAGTGCGCGGTGGCGGGCAGCGGGGATGCGGACTGGAACCCGCCCGGGGTGTTGCCGGCTTCCTGCCTGGCGGGGGCCTGCGCCCTGGCCCTGCAGCGCGGGGACGCCGCGGGGGCCGGCTCCCTGCTGGAGGCGATGGTCCTTCTGCACCCGGAAATCCTGGCGGGGGTGTTCCTGCAGCCGGGGTTCTGGCTGCAGTCGGTGCGGCGCTGGCTCTCCTGATCCGGATCAGGCCATGCGTTCTGTGACGAGCAGGCGCCTGACCTCTTCGGTCAATTCCTCCAGATCATACGGCTTGCTCATGTAGGCGTCGGCCTGGTACTGGTAGCCGCGGATCCGGTTGCGTTCGTCCTCGCTGGCGGTCAGGATCAGGATGGGGACATCCTGGAGGTCCATGAGGCTGCGGACGCGCTTGAGGAAGCCGAACCCGTCCATGACCGGCATCATCAGGTCCAGGATGACACAGTCGGGAACGTCCTGCTTGACCGCCTCGAAACCCTCGGCGCCGTTGACGGCCTCGGCCACCTCCCAACCCTGGCTCAACAACTGCAGGCGCAGGATGGTGCGCAGGTCAGGGTCATCCTCGACGATCAGGATTCTGGGTTTCACATCGTTCGACATGAGCGTATCTTGGCCTTTCCGGGCCGCCGGCCTGGGGTTGGCGTCCCACCACGGTCGAGATGAGGAACGGAACTCGGTTCCGCTCCCGGCGTTCCAAGCGTGTTATCGGCCCGCAACCGTGCCCCTTTAATCCGTATTGTGAATCGACGCCGGGATCTCCCGCGCGCGAAAGGACCCGTCACCCATGACCCGTCGCGTTGTCCGCCATGCCGCTTTTCCCGCCGCCGGTCGCCTCGCGTGCGCCGTGTTCTGGCTGCTGCTGGCCGCCCCGGCGGCGGCCCAGCCCCTGGCCGGGCCTCCGCAGTCCGCGCCCGCCGATCCCTGCGCCAGCGGCAAGGAAAAGTACCACCAGGGCGATTTCATCGGCGCCCGCAAGGATCTGGAGGAGTGCCTGGCCAGGTCGGGGGACCAGGTGGAGATCCTGTTGCCGCTGACGGTCATGGCCATCCGGGAAAACAGGCTGGAAGACGGTGTGGACCTCGGGAGCAGGGCCGTGAAGGCCGATCCGCAGGATCCGGAGGCCCGCTACTGGTACGGCCGGGCGCTGCTGCGCAGCGGCAGGGTGGAGGACGCCCGGGCCCAGTGGGAGCAGGGCATGGCCATCAACGCCAACCACAAGGGGATCCTGGAGGGGCTGGCGCGGCTAGCCATCCAGGAGAACCAGCCGGCCAAGGCCTACAACCTGCTGAACCAGATCCGCCAGCAGGGCATCGACGAGCCCTGGTTGCACCGCCTGCTGGGCGACCTGGCCGCGGGAAAGGGCATGTGGGACCAGGCGCTGGAGCACCTGCGGGCGGTCATGGCCAAGGAGGGCAGCAACGCCCGCGACCTGATGTCCGCCTCGCAGTTGTCCATCATGGCGGGCAAGAACGACCAGGCCGTGGATTTCAGCCGCCGGGCCGTGGCGCTGGAGCCGGGGGAGGCCACCTGGGGAGGGCTGGGCGAGGCGTTCTTCGCCGCCCAACAGATCGATTCGGCCCTGGTCTACCTGCGCATGGCGGTCAAGAACGACGACCCGGATCCCCGCTTCGTCTTCAACCTGGCCAACGCCCTGGAGGTGGGCGGACTGCCCTACGAGGCCGAAGAAAGGTTCAAGCAATTCCTCGCGCTGTCGCCCGACGACGCCATGGGGCACCTGAACTACGGGATCCACCTGGGCAAGCAGGGCCGCACCGGCGAAGGCATCGCCGAGGTGGAAAAGGCGGTGTCCCTGGACTCCTCGCTGCTGAACGCCCGTATCGTGCTGGCCCAGATGAAGGAGTCTGCCGGGGACTACGCCGGGGCGCGGCGGGAGGTCGTGCTGCTCAAGGGCCAGGATCCGGAAAACAACGCGAGCCTGGACGCCTGGTTGGCCCGCCTTGACGCCGAAGAGGCCGCGGCGACCGACGCCAGTTCCGAGGGCAAGGTGCACCTGTTGCACATGGTGCTGCCGACCCTGGCGGACGCGCAACACATGGCCGGCCTGCTGGAGCAGGGCCGGGACTTCGGCTCCCTGGCGGTGCAGTATTCATCGGGGCCCGCGGCGGCCCGCGGCGGGGATATCGGCTGGATCGACCCCGCCGACATGAAGGGTCCCCTGCGCGAGGCCATCGAGCGCCTGGGGCTGGACGAAACGAGCCCCCCGGTGGAGTCCGGGGGGCTGTATCACCTGTTCAAGCGGGTGCGCTAGCGGCGAAGAGGGTCAAACGACCTTCTTGACGGCGCCGGTGCGGATGCAGCGGGTGCAGACGTAACCGCGCTGAACCTTGCCGTTCTGCTCGAAACGGATCTTCTGCAGGTTGGGCAGCCAGCGGTGGCGGGTCAGGTTATGGGCGTGGCTGACCCGGTTGCCGTACTGGGGCCCCTTGTTGCAGACGGAGCACTTCCTGCTCATGATCAAATCTCCTGTTTGGACACACCGCGTACCGGTCCGAAAGACCATGGGTTGCAATCACAAGGGCCGGAATTTAACATCCTGCGGCCCGTTCAGCAAGTTTTTCCTGGCCCTTGATTGAGGCCGGGACCGTCGGCCGGCCCGGACACCGGCGGCCCGGAAGAGGAATCGCGACCCCATGGCTTCCGGCATCGACCTGACAACCCCCGTGCAATTCCTCAAGTCCGTGGGGCCGGCCCGGGCTCGCGCCCTGGCCCGCCTGGGCATCGCCACGGTGGGCGACCTGCTGGCCCACTACCCCCGCCGCTACTTCGATCGCACCTCCTGCGTGGCCATGAACGCACTGGCCGGCGGGACCGAGGCCACGGTCCTGGGCGAGGTGCTGACCTGCGGCCAGCGGCGCACGCGCCGCTGGCCGCAGGTCAGCAC
>JALUJS010000198.1 GCA_027056825.1 Candidatus Krumholzibacteriia bacterium
CCGTGGATCCGGACGTGGACCGGCTGGCCCTGGTGGACGAGACCGGCAGGGTCCTGAGCGAGGAGATGACCCTGGTGCTGGCGGTGGATTTCCTGCTGGGCAAGCTGCGCGCGTCCGGACGGGAGCCCGGACCGGTGGCCGTCAACCTGTCCACCACCGGCCTGATCGAAACCGTGGCCGCGCGGCACGGGGTGCGGGTGTTCCGCACGCCCGTGGGCGAGGCCAACGTGGTGGAGGCCATCCTGGCGGAGAAATGCGAAGTCGGGGGCGAGGGTAACGGCGGGGTCATCTACCCGGCCATCCACGCCGGGCGCGACGCCCTGGTGGGCATCGCCATGGTGCTGCAGGCGCTGGCCGAGTCCGGCGCACCCCTGTCCGGCCTGGTGTCCGCCCTGCCGCCGGTGGTCATGCGCAAGACCAAGGTCCAGGCAGAAGACCGCCCCGGCCCGGAGCGGCTGCGCAAGGCCCTGGCGGTCCTGGGCCCCGGGGAGTTGGACGACCGGGACGGCCTGAAGTGGTCCGGATCCGGCGCCTGGGTGCACGTGCGGCCCTCGAACACCGAGCCGGTGGTGCGGATCATCGCCGAAGCTCAAGATGACGCGGCGGTGGCCGAAATGATAGAGAAGGTCAAAGCCGCCTTCCAAACCTGAACCGGAGGAATCGCCCATGTGCGGCATCGTGGGAGTCACAGGCAGCGACGAGGCCCTGAAAGTTCTGCTCGAGGGTCTCAGGCGCCTGGAATACAGGGGATACGACAGCGCCGGGGTGGCCATCGTGCGCGCCGACGGCCAGCACGTGGTCAAGGAGAAGGGCAAGATCGCGGCCCTGGAGGACGCCTGCCGGGGGCAGGACCTGGCCGGCAGCTGCGGCATCGCCCACACCCGCTGGGCCACCCACGGGGCGCCGAACCGCATCAACGCCCATCCGCACACCGCCGGTCCCATCTCCATCGTCCACAACGGGATCATCGAGAACCACGGCGCCCTGCGGGCGCGGCTGGAAGGCAAGGGGCACGCCTTCAGTTCCGAGACCGACTCCGAGGTCCTGGCCCACCTGGTCGCCGATTTCTACACCGGGGACCTGGTCCAGGCCGTCCAACGGGCCCTGGGCGTGGTCGAGGGGGCCTTCGGCATCGCCGTGACCCACAGCGATCACCCGGAGATGATCGTCGGCGCCCGCAAGGGGAGCCCCCTGGTCGTGGGAGTGGGCGAGGGGGTCAACTTCCTGGCCTCGGACGTGGCCGCGGTCATGGGCCACACGCGTCAGGTCATCTACCTGGATGACGGCGAGATGGTGGTCCTGACGCCCGGGGGCGTCCACACCACCACCATCGACAACGAGGAGATCACCAAGGAGATCCAGGAGATCACCTGGGACCTCGACCAGATCCAGAAGGGCGGCTACCAGCACTTCATGCTCAAGGAGATCTTCGAGCAGCCGCAGACCATCCGCGATTCCTTCCGCGGGCGCATCCTGGCCGACAGCGGCGACGTGAAGCTGGGCGGCATCGAACTGACCGACTGGGAGCTGCGCAACATCCGCCGCATCATTATCCTGGCCTGCGGCACCTCGTGGCACGCGGGCCTGGTGGGCGAGTACCTCCTGGAGGAGTACGCGGGCATTCCCGTGGAGGTGGAGTACGCCAGCGAGTTCCGCTACCGCTCGCCCATCATCGAGCCGGGCACCCTGTGCCTGGCCATCAGCCAGAGCGGCGAGACCATCGACACCCTGGAGGCCATGCGCGAAGCCAAGCGCAAGGGCGCCAAGGTGCTGGGCATCACCAACGTGGTGGGTTCGACCATCGCGCGGGAGACCGAGTGCGGCGTGTACATCCACGCCGGGCCGGAGATCGGGGTGGCCTCCACCAAGGCCTTCACCAGCCAGGTGACCATCCTGGGCCTTTTGACCCTGCTGCTGGGGCGGCGCACCCTGATCAGCGCCGACCGTGGGGCCCAGATCCTGCAGGAGCTGGAGATGATCCCCGCCAAAGTGCAGCGCGTGCTCGACCAGAGCGAGGCCATCCGGAAGATCGCCGAGGTGTATGCCGGCCACCGCAATTGCCTGTACCTGGGCCGCGGCGTCAACTTCCCCATCGCCCTCGAGGGCGCCCTGAAGCTCAAGGAGATCAGCTACATCCACGCCGAGGGCTATCCGGCCGCGGAGATGAAGCACGGTCCCATCGCCCTGATCGATCCGGAGATGCCGGTGGTGGTCATCGCCATCAAGGACGGCAGCTACGACAAGATCGTGGGCAACGTGCAGGAGGTGCGCGCCCGCGACGGCAAGATCATCGCCATCGTCACCGAGGGGGACGAGGAGATCGCCGCGTTGAGCGACCATGTGATCACCATTCCCGAGACCACCAACTTCTGGACGCCGCTGCTTTCGGTGATTCCGCTGCAGCTTTTGGCCTACCACATCGCGGTGATCCGCGGGGAGGATGTGGATCAGCCGCGCAATCTTGCCAAGGCGGTGACCGTCGAATAGGCGGGGGCCTGCCGGTGCGAGGACGAAGGGTCGTGACATCCGTGTCACGACCCTTCTCGCATTCCGGCGCCTTCCACCCTCCATGGCTCCAGTCGCCTCCATGACGCCCCGCCCCGGCAGACCCCCGCCTATTCGACGGTCACGGTCTTGGCAAGAGTATGCGGGTCAGCGGTAGAGGCTCTTGACGGCGCCCCAGGACAGCGCCTCGTCGGCGATGGGAACGCAGGTATAGGTCGCCGGGCCGAGTTGGCAGTCGTCCGCGTTGATGGCGAAGTCGTAACCGGCGCCGGTGGGCAGAGGGTTCAGGGGCACAAGGGCATCGCCCGGGTCGCCCACATAGGCCGGCAGAGGTTCGGGGATGCTCGAGGGCCGCATGGCGGCGATGCGGAAGGTGATCGGACCGGAGTCCAGGTAGAAGATATCGAAAGACATGGGCACGAACCAGGTCGAGGTGGGTATGGGGGAAGCGATGGCCCAGGACACGCCGTAAAAGGCGGGGTCGTCGTCCACGGGCGGGTCCCAGACCAGGTCCGGAACGGTGGGGATGAGGGCCGTGTTGCCGCGCCCGGTCATCTCCAGCCCGATTTCCATGCCCCGGAACCCCGGGTAGGCGGGGCAGACGATGACCACGTCCATGGTGACGTGCTCAAGGTACGTGGCGTGGACGCAGCGTTCGCCCGCAGGCGTGGACAGGTAGATGCCGTCGGTGATCTCGATGTCCTGGGCCGAAGCGGACGACGCGAGGAGAGATAGGACCAATACGATGACAGGCAGGGATTTCATGACGCCCCCTTGGTTGGAAGATGGTTTTCAGTATGCCGTTATTCTAGACAAATCCCCGCCCCGGGTCAATGATGTCCTCACCCGGGAATGCGGTTAACCCGGGTTATTGAATCGCTACGTGATCCCGCAAGGCGATGACATGAAGGAGATCGTGATGCGCAGAATCATCCACACGGACAAGGCTCCCGCCGCCATCGGACCCTATAGCCAGGCCAACAAGGCCGGAGGTTTCCTGTTCACCGCGGGGCAGATCGCCCTGGATCCGGTCACCATGGAGATCGTCGGTGACAGCGCGGCCGAGCAGGCCCGGCAGGCCCTGCAGAACGCCCGGGCGGTGGTGGAGGCCGGCGACCTGACCCTCAAGGACGTGGTCAAGGTGACCATGTTCATCCGCGACATGGCCCAGTTCGGCAACATCAACGCGGTCTACCAGGAATTCTTCGGGGACGATCCTCCGGCCCGCAGCGTGGTCGAGGTCTCGCGTCTGCCCAAGGATGTGCTGGTGGAAATCGAGATGATTGCGTATGATTCCGGCGACCGGTAGTCCCCGTCGAAGGCCGGTTTCGAACCGCGGGAATGAGTGTCGTCTGGTGACGGCCGGGGACTTCAAATCCTTCTGTCGGGCGCGTCATACCGTCCGAGGTGGGTTCGATTCCCACACATTCCCGCCAATATCCAACCTGGACTATTGAATCGCTACGCGACCCCGCAAGGCTATTCAATTATCCGGGTTTATCCCAGC
>JALUJS010000199.1 GCA_027056825.1 Candidatus Krumholzibacteriia bacterium
GGCGCGCGCCTGATTCTCGGCAACACCTACCACCTGTACCTGCGGCCGGGTCACCGGCTCATCGAGCGCCTGGGCGGCCTGCACCGCTTCGAGTCCTGGGACGGGGCTCTGCTGACCGACAGCGGGGGTTTTCAGGTCTTCTCGCTGGCCGAACTGAGCCGGATCACGGAGGAGGGCGTGGAGTTCCGTTCGCACCTGGACGGCAGCCGCCACTTCTTCAGCCCCGAGCTGAGCATGGAGATCCAGCTCGCCCTGGGCGCGGACATCGTCATGGCCTTCGACCAGTGCGCCCCCCACGGGGCCGACCGGAGCGAGGTTGCCGCCGCGGTCCGCCGCACCACCGCGTGGCTGGAGCGCTGCTGCCGGGTGCTGCCGGGCCGCCTGGAGAAGGACGGCTGGCGGCGGGTGCTGTTCGGGATCATGCAGGGCGGCACCGCTCAGGATCTGCGGCGCTTGAGCGCGGAGCAGATCGTGGAGCTGGATCTGCCCGGGTACGCCATCGGCGGTCTGTCGGTGGGCGAGCCTCCGGCGGCCATGTACGAGACCTGCGAACTGGCCGCGGGGTTGCTGCCTGCCGACCGGCCCCGCTACCTGATGGGCGTCGGTTTTCCCGACGATATCCTCGAGGGCGTCCGCTGCGGCGTGGACATGTTCGACTGCGTCCTGCCCACGCGCATGGCCCGCACCGGCACGGTGCTGACCCGCGACGGCCGCCTGGTGGTCAAGAACCTGGAGTACGCCGAGGACACCGCGCCCCTGGACGCCGAGTGCGGCTGCCCGGTGTGCGCACGGCACAGCCGGGCCTATATCCGCCACCTCTTCCAGGCTCGGGAGATCCTGGGCCCGACCCTGGCCACCATCCACAACCTCCACTTCTACCAGGAACTGATGGCCGGGATCCGGGGGGCCATCGCCGACGGGACCTTCGCCGCCTTCGCCGAGCGCACCGCCGGCCGCTGGCGCGAGGGCGAGGCGCGCCGCCGCGACCGCAACGAGCGCCGGGGTTGACCCTGCGCCCCTCAGCTTGCATGTTTTGCCCGTGCGGGTTCCGCGTCCGGACCCAGGCGCGTATCCCTGACTTCAACCGAACAAGGAGCGGACCATGACCATCCTGTCCCTGCTCGCCATGGCCTCCCCGCAGAACGCCGACGCCCAGAGCGCCAATCCCATCTTCACCTTCCTGCCCATCATCCTGATCTTCCTGGTGTTCTGGTTCATGATCATCCGGCCGCAGAAGAAACAGCAGGACCAGCGCAAGGCCATGATCGAGGCCCTCAAGCGGGGCGACCGCATCATCACCAACGGCGGCCTCTACGCAACCGTCAAGGACGTCAAGAACGACCACGTGGTGGCGACCATCGCCGAGGGCGTGAAGGTCCAGATCAGCAAGTCCGCCATCGGCGCCGTTCTGGCCGAGCAGGAGTAGCCCTTGGCGCCGCGTCCGGTGGTGCGGTACGGGAGCCGGGTGCTCCGGGAGGTCTGCCGGCCGGCCGCTCCGGGAGCAGGCGAGACCGCGGAGGTCCTGGACCGACTGTGGGAGACGCTGGATAGCCAGGACGGGGTCGGGCTGGCCGCGCCGCAGATCGGCCTTGCCGTGCGGGCCCTGGTGGTGCGAACCCCCGTGGACAGGGGCCGGGCCGTGCGCCTGGAGATGATCAACCCCCGGGTGGTGCGGACAGACGGCCCCCGGGACTGGTTCGAGGAGGGGTGCCTGTCCTTCCCCGGGCTCTATATGCGGGTGCGCCGGCCGCGGCGGGTGACCGTGGCCTACCACGACCGGTCCGGCACCGAACGCACTTTCCAGGACGACGGGCTGCCGGCCCGGGTCGTCCTGCACGAGATCGACCACCTGGACGGGATCCTCTTCATCGACAGGGTTCCGCGGTGGCGCCGCTGGCAGGCCGCGCCCCGTTTGTGGGGGATACGCTTCGCGGGGATCTGGAGAACGGAGGCGAAGGACTGATGCGCACGGTTTTCATGGGCTCGCCGGATTTCGCGGTGCCGGCCCTGGAGGGACTGATCGAGGCGCGGTTCACCATCCCCCTGGTGGTGACGCAGCCGGACCGTCCGGCCGGGCGTGGCCGCAAGCTGCTGCCCACGGCGGTCAAGCAGTCCGCGGCCGCCCACAACCTGCCCGTCATGGAATTCGGTCCCGGCAGCCGGTCCGCGGTGACGCGGGCGGTGCTGGACTGCGAACCGGACGCGGTGGTCGTGGTGGCCTTCGGGCACATCCTGCGCGAGCCCCTGCTCTCGGCTCCGCCGCTGGGCTGCATCAACGTCCACGCCAGCCTGCTGCCGCGGTGGCGGGGGGTGTCGCCGGTCCAGTATTCCATCCTGCACGGCGATTCGTGGACAGGCGTGACCATCATGCGCATGGACGCCGGGGTGGACACCGGTCCCATCCTCGCCCAGCGCGCGGTTCCCATCGGGCCGGAGGAGACCGCCGGCGAGCTTCTGGACAACCTCGCGGGTCAGGGGGCCGACCTGTTGATCCACACCCTGCGGCGGCTGGCCAACGGCGCGGTGACCCCGCGGCCCCAGGACGATCGCGGGGCCGTGTACGCCCCCAAGCTCACCCGCACCCTGTCGGCGGTGCGCTGGGACCGGGACATGGTCACGGTGCACAACCAGATCCGGGCCCTCAACCCGTGGCCCGGGGCCGTGACCTACCTGGGGGAGACGCAGCTGAAGATCACCTCGGCCCGTCCGCTGTCCTACCTGGTCAGCGGGAGCGAGCCGGGCACCATCCTGGACGTTGTCGACGGCGGGGTCGCGGTGGCCTGCGGCGAGGGCATCCTGTCCCTGACGGGGCTGCAGGTGCCCGGGCGCAAGGCCCTGCCGGTGGACGAGTTCCTGCGGGGCTTCTCCCTGGAACCCGGCATGCTGCTGCGCTCATGAGACCCGATCCGGTGCGGCGTCGGGCGTGGGAGGTCCTGGTCGCCGTGGCCGGGGGCGCGGAGTTGGATCCGGCCCTCGAGGAGGTCCAATCCGAACTGGGCGAGACCAGGGCGCGCGCGTTCCTGGCCGGCCTGGTGCGGGGCACGCTGCAGTGGCAGGGCCGCTACGACCACATCATCACCCACCTGGCGACCCGCCGCCCGCCCCGCCGTCCCGGCACCCTCGTCCTGCTGCGCATGGGGATGCACCAGCTTCTGGCCATGGACGGGGTTCCCGCGTTCGCGGCCATCGACCAGACCGTGGGTCTGGCCCGCGACGTGGGCGAGGGGCGGGCCGCCGGTTTCATCAACGGGCTGCTGCGCAACCTCCGGCGCCGGCTGGCGGCCGCGGGACATGGCGGGGACGAGGGCCCCGGCCCCGAGCCGGCCGCAGCGGGTCTGCGGGCCCTGTTCGCCGACCTGGAGGATGATCCGGCCGGGTGGCTGGCCGCGTGGCATTCCCATCCCCGTTGGCTGGTGGAGGCCTGGGGCAGGGAGTACGGACCGGAAGCGGTCGCGGAACTGTGCGCCTTCAACAACCGGCCCCTGCCCCTGGACCTGTGCCTGCTGCCGGGCGCCGACCGGGACGCGGTGCTGCGGGATGTGGCGCCCTGGGATCCCCGTCCCGAGGGGCCGGCCGGGGACAACAGCCTGCGCCTGGACCGGCGACCCGCGCGCGGGGACATCGCCCGGCTGCTGGACGAGCACCCCGACCTCATCGTCCAGGACGCCTCGGTGCAGGAGGCGGTGGCCTGGCTGACCGACGGCCTGACCGGCGCGGTGGCGCCGGGCGCCTGGCTGGACCTGTGCGCCGCTCCCGGCGGCAAGACCGTGCGCCTGGCCTCCCTGGCCGGGCCGGGAACCCCGGTGGCGGCCATGGAACCGTCCGCGGCCCGCATGCGCCTGCTGCGCGGGACGGTCCTGCGCACGGGCCGGGACCGGGTGGCCCTGGTGGGTGGCGACGGGCTGCGGCCGCCCTGGCGGGCCGCGTCCCTGGCGGCGGTCCTGCTGGACGGGCCCTGCAGCGGCACGGGGGTGCTGCGCCGGCATCCGGAAG
>JALUJS010000200.1 GCA_027056825.1 Candidatus Krumholzibacteriia bacterium
TCGTTCCGGCGGGGCTGGGTACGGCCGCGGCCGTACCCAGCCCCGCCGGAACGATGTCCACCTGCCGGGCCTCCCTGGCCAACACGATCTGCGGCGCCGCTTCCCGGCAGGGTCCCAGGATCAGATCCCCGGCCCCGGCCACGCCCCCGCCGATGATCACGCGCTCGGGATCCAGCACGTTCACCAGGTTGCCCACGGCCTGTCCCAGGCGCCTGCCCGCCACCGCGAACAGGTCGGCGGCAGCGACGTCGCCGGCTGCGGCCAGCTCGGCCAGGTCCCGGGTTTCCAGGGTCTCGCCGCGCACAGCGACCAGGTCCGCCAGCGCGCCGGAGGCCTCATTGTGCGCCCGGGCGCGGGCCGCCCTGAGCAGGGCCACGCTGCCGGCGTAGGCCTCCAGGCAGCCCCGGTTGCCGCAGGTGCAGATCGGGCCCCCGGGATCGAGCACCATGTGGCCGATCTCCCCGGCCCCGCAGTGGGCGCCTGTCACGAGCCTGCCCTGCACGATGACGCCGCCGCCGACGCCCGTGCCCAGGGCGATCATGATCACGTCCCGGCAGCCCCGGCCCGCTCCCCGGTGGAATTCCCCCCACAGGGCGCTGTTGACGTCGTTGAGCACGGTGCGGTCCACCGCGCCGAAGACCTCGCCCACGGCCGCGAACAGGTCGGTGTTCTCCCAGCCGGGAAGGTTGGGGGAGCGCCCCAGCCAGCCCCGGTCCGGATCCACGATGCCCGCGCAGGCCATGCCCACCCCCGCCAGGCCCATGCCGTGCGGGTCGGTCGCTCCGGCCGCGCCCCACAGGGCCGGGTCGAGGGCCGCGGCGACCGCGCGCAGGGTCCCGGTGGCGCTGTGGGGATCGGACGCCACGTCCCCGGTCTGCAGGACGCCGCCGGACGGGTCGATGACCACGAACTTGGCCCGCGTCCCGCCGACATCCACTCCCAGCACCGGCTTGGTCATGCTTCTCTCCCCGGCATCACGTCCGCGGCGGGGCGGACGTCGCGCGTCTCTTCCAGATCCGTGATTCCCAGGCGGTGCAGGGCCTCGGCCACCAGGAAACAGCTTCCGGTGACCAGGACCGCATCGTCGGGCCCGAGCCTTTCTCCCAGCAGAGCCAGGGCCGCGCCCGGATCACCGGCCACGCGGGCGTCCAGTTCCCAGGCCGCGGCCAGTTCCTCCAGTTCCCCGGTTCCGCGGGAGCGCGGCAGGGACACGGGCGTCAGCACCACCTCGTCCATGCTCCGCACGAGATCCCGCACCCCGTCGTTCCACTGCTTGTCCCGCATGCCCCCCAGCAGGAGCGTCCGCCGCCCGCCGCACCGCTCCCGGAGGAACCGCGCCAGGGTCGCGGTCAGGGCCTGGACGTTGTGCGCCGTGTCGAAGATCCAGTCCGGGCGGGACAACACCCGGTGGTACCGGCCCGGCAGGAAAAGATTCCCGAGGGCGACCGCCGGCGCGTCGGGCACGAGCGCCGTCTCCAGGTCCTTTTCCAGTTCGGCCAGGGCCAGCAGGGCCAGGGCCGTGTTGCGACGCATGAAGGGCATGCCGAGGTCGGGCAACCCCTCCAGCACCCGGTCGCGCAAGGTCAGGGTCCAGGTTCCCGGCGCCTCGTCCCCGCCTTCCGGCCAGCGGGCCACCTCGTCCAGGAAGTGGCACGGCGCCCCCGCCCTGACCGCGGCGGTGAAGGCCTGGGGTTTGAGTTCCTCCGGCAGGGCGCAGAACACAGGCACGCCCGGCTTGAGCAGGCCCAGTTTTTCGGCCGCGATCTCGGCCAGGGTTTCGCCCAGGATGTGCTGGTGGTCCAGGCCCACCCCCGTCAGCAACGTCGCCTGCGCGGGCAGGGCGTTGGACGCGTCCAGCCGGCCACCCAGGCCGGTCTCGCAGCACAGGAAATCCACATCCGCCTCGGCGGCCGCCTGCACGGCCAGGGCGGTGAGCGATTCGAACCAGCTGGCCTCGTGGCGTTCGATGTGCGGCCGCAGGGCGCGCACCCGCGCGGCGAACTCGCCGGTCTCCAGCGGACGTTCGTCGATCTGGACCCTTTCGGTGACCTGCAGCAGGTGGGGACTGGTGTAGGTGGCCACCCTGAAGCCCCGGGCCCGCAGCAGCCGGGCGAGGATGCGCGTGGTGCTGCCCTTGCCGTTGGTTCCGGCCACCACCAGGGTGCGCAGCCCGTCCTCCGGATGGCCCAGGTCAGCCAGCAGGCCCCTGATGCGGCGCAGGCCCGGCCTGATGCCCCGGCGGTTCAGGGCGAACAGCCAGGCCAGGTCCGGGTCATCGGCGCGGAAGGGCGGGGGCAGATCCACTCCCACTCCGGGTTCCCCGGTGAAGCCGGAGGGCTCCGGGTCGCGGCCTGGGCGCCTGTCCATGGGCCTCATCCCCGCGGGGGACGGCGGACCGAGACATCCCGGCCGGCGGTGAACCATTCCAGGGCGCGGACGATGTTGTCCTTGAGATCCTTGCGCTCGCTGATCAGATCCAGCATGCCGTGCTTGAGCAGGAACTCAGAGGACTGGAAGCCCTCGGGCAGGTCCCCGCCGATGGTCTGCTTGATGACCCGCGGTCCGGCGAACCCGATCAGGGCCCCGGGCTCGGCGATGTTCACGTCGCCCAGGGTGGCGAAGCTCGCGGTCACCCCACCGGTGGTGGGGTTGGTGAGGATGGAGATGTAGGGAATACCCTCGGCCCGCAGCCGCGCCAGTACGGCGCTGGTCTTGGCCATCTGCATCAGCGACAGCAGGGATTCCTGCATGCGCGCGCCGCCGCTGCGGCTCAGGATGATGGCCGCCTCGCGATGGTGAAGGGAGTCCAGCAGGGCGCGGGTGATCTTCTCGCCCACCACCGAACCCATGCTCCCGCCGAGGAACGAGAACTCCAGGATCGACATGCTGACCGGGACCAGGCCGATGGTGGCCCGGCCGCAGACCACGGCCTCCTCCTTGCCGGTCTTGCTGCGGGCGGCCTTGAGGCGGTCGCGGTAGCGTTTGGTGTCGCGGAAATCCAGTGGATCCTTGCTGGTGATGCCCTTGTGGGTCTCGCGCCACGATCCCTCGTCGCACAGCAACTCGATGTACTGTTCGGTGGTGTAGGGAAGGTGGTGGCCGCAGGCGCCGCACACCCAGAGGTTGCGGTCCAGTTCGCGGTGATAGAGCACCTCGGCGCAGTTGGGGCACTTGCGCCACAGGTTGTCCGGGATGTCGGACTTCTGGCTGGTCAGGGCCTTGATGCCCTTGGCCGCTTGGGTCAACCAGGACACGGGGATCTCCTTGCGAAGGGAACGCCTCGCGGCCTTCCCGTGATGGGTGCTTTCGTAACCGCCAAGGTAGCCCCAAGGATGCCGCTCGGACAACCCCTGATTGCAGGGCCTGCCCGCGGCCGGCCGGTCAATCCATCTCCAGCAATGCCGCCAGGGACCCGGTCATGATCAGGGCGTCCTCGCCGTTGTCGATGTAGTAGCCTTCCCTGACCCCGACCTCGCGCAGTCCGAGCCCCTCGTAAAACCTTATGGCCGAAACATTTCCGCGTCTGACCTCGAGGGTGATCTCCTCCAGCCCCGCGGCCCAGGCCCGCACCGCCGCCTCCTTCAGCAGGAGGCGGCCGATTCCCCGGCGGCGCCACGCCGGATCCACCGCGACGTTCAGCACGTGCAGCTGGTCGGCCACGCGCCAGGACATGATGTATCCGCACACCCCGCGCGGCCCCTCGGCCACCAGGGCCATGCGCAGCACGTCGTTGGCCAGTTCCTCGCGCAGGAAGCTCTCGGACCAGGGATCGGCGAAGCTCGCCCCTTCGATGCGCACCACCGCGGGCAGGTCGCCTGCGCGCGGGATGCGGATCTCGATGTCGGCGGCCCTGTTCACGAACCGCCGCCCGGGCCGTCGTGGCGGGGGACGCCCCCGGGTGGAGCGACAGGAGTCAGATCCACGCGGCGCTTCACCTCCGCGTCCGAGACCCTCATGTAGCTGGGCGCAAGGTTAAACGGATGGATCC
>JALUJS010000201.1 GCA_027056825.1 Candidatus Krumholzibacteriia bacterium
CAGGCCCGCACCCACATCCCGGCGGCGCAGCCGATGGCCCAGGAGGGGGACCGACAGGTAGGCCAGCATCAGGGCCCATGTGTAGTTCAGAGGCTGGGCCACCTGGGCGGGCAGCAGGTCGTAGGCGCGAAAAAGGATCAGGTAGTACAGGACGGGGTTGAGCAGGCCCCGCGCCGCGGCCCGGGCCAACGGCCCGGCTCCCGCCCGCCACACCAGCATCCACTTGCGGCCGACCGTCAGCACCAGGGCCAGGGCGCCCGCCGAGAACACGTTGGCCAGAAAGAGCAGCTGGTAGACATCCAGGTGCCGCAGTGCGAGCTTGAACGCCGTGGCCACCGTGGACCACAGCAGGACTGCGGACAGACCCAGCACGGTGGCCTTGCGTTGTCTGTCCATGTCGCCGGACCCTACCTTTCCGTTTCCAATTGCGGGGATCGGCATCCGGGGCGATCATAACCCCACGGGTGGTCCCCGGAAATTCCCGGGATCGTCACCCCTCAACACCTGGTGAAAGTTGCCATCGATGCCGCTGGAAATCGCCGCGCGCTGCCACATGGGCCTCGTCCGGGGCAACAACGAGGACATGTACCTCGTGTCGGACCGGCCGGCCCGCGACGAGCCCTGGGACGGGACCGTTCCCGACGACCGTGACCTGCTGGCGGCCGTGGCCGACGGCATGGGCGGACACGCCCACGGGGAAATCGCCAGCCGGCGTGTCCTGGAGATGCTGGCCGACGCCCGCAGCGAGGGCCGCCTGCCCCGGGATCCTGCCGATCACCGCTTCTTCACCGACATCCTGGTCTCCATCCACAAAAGGCTGCTCCGGGAGCAGGGCCCCGATGCGCCCTTGGCCATGGGCGCCACCCTGGTGGGCCTGTGGCGACCCGCGGGCGCGGCGCCCTGCTGGTTCCACGCCGGGGACAGCCGGCTTTACCGCTGGCGCGAGGACGGACTGGTCCGGCTGACCGAGGACCACACCATGGTCAACCAGATGATCCGGGCCGGCCAGGATCCCGGCAACCTCCCCCGCCACATGGTGACCAGCTGCATGGGCGGAGGCATCAACGCCCCGCAGGTCGATACCGGCTCGGCCGACGCCCCGCCGGTCACAGGAGAGCGCTTCCTGCTGTGTTCCGACGGGTTGACCGACATGGTCCCCGACAGCGATCTCGCCGCCATGCTGGGCCGCGGCACAGCCGCCGAGGCAGCCGACGCCCTGGTGGCCGCGGCCCTGGACGGCGGCGGGCGCGACAACATCACCGTGGTGGTCATCCGCGCGGTCTGACCCGGATGATTCATCGCTTCTGGTTCCCATCGGGCAACCCGGCCCGGTCAGGAAAGCAGCTTCCCCGGATCGTCGCTGATGACCACATCCACGCCGCAGGCTTTCATCCGTTCGTGGCCCGCGTCGTCGTTGACCGTCCAGGCGTGCACCTCCACCCCTACGGCATGGGCCCGCCGCACCGCTTCCTCGTCCACCAGTGAATACCGCATACTGAATACCGCGACCCGGTCGCTCCCGGCCACCCGGTCCTGCGGGCGCTCGCCGAAGATCAGTCCGCAGCGCGGGGCGCCGGGCATGGCGGCCACCGCGGCCACCAGGCCGTGGTCGAACGAGGTGAGCAGGGCCCGGCGGCCGACCCCCGCCCGGTCCAGCGTCCGCAGGACCTCGCGGACCAGGGTGAGCTTGCGGCGGGGCTCGTCGCCCGGATCGGTCTTCAGTTCCAGGTTCCAGCACAGGTCCGGTCCCGAGGCGGCCAGCAGGTCCCGGAGGGTGGGCACCCGTTCGGCGGCGAAGGCGGCGTCGAACCATGAGCCCGCGTCCAGTCCGCGCAGGGCGGCCAGGGGCAGGTCCCCCACGCGGCCCCGCCCGGCCACCGTCCGGCCCAGGTGCTCGTCGTGGTGCAGGACGACCTTGTCGTCGGCGGTCAGGCGCAGGTCCACCTCGATCATGACCAGACCCAGCCGCCGCGCCGCGGCCACCCCGGCCAGGGTGTTCTCCGGCGCCCGGGCCGCCACGCCCCGGTGCCCGCACACGATGACATTCTTCGTGGCGACCGCCCGTCCTCCCGGTTAGGATGCCCCTCATGAAAGCCCCGCCACGATACACCACGCGGCCCCTGCCGGCCTACCGGCATGTGCCCGGGCGCACGCCCCACCCGGTGCGCGACCCGGACGGCCATTCCTTCGGCCGTCCCGAACCCGAGGCGCCGGACCTCAACCGCGCCGACTGGCGGACCTGCGAAGAGTTCCTCTACGGGGTCGACCTGTTCAACTCCGGCTACTGGTGGGAATGCCACGAGGTGTTCGAGGGGCTATGGCATGCCGCCGGACACCGGTCGGCCGCCGGACACGCCCTGCAGGCGGTGATCCAGTGCGCCGCCGCCCACCTCAAGGTCGAAGCCGCCCGCATGTCCGGAGCCCGTCGCCTGTTCGAACATTCCCTCGCCCACGCCGCCACCGGCCACCCGGTGATGCTGGGCATGGACCTCGAGGCCCTGGTCCGCGACACGCGGGCCTTCCTGACCCACGACGAGGCTCCGCCCGCCCGTCTGGTCCTGGATTTCGAGCGGCCATGAACCGCAACCTCGAACGCAACCTCCTGCTGGCCCTGTTGGTGGCCGCCCTGGTCGGCCGCATCGCGTTCTTCCTGGCCGTGCGCGGCCTGGATGTGGTGACGGTCCCCCTGCTGGACAGCCAAGCCTACCACGAATGGGCCCTGCGACTGCTGGCCGGCAACTGGGACTGGTACCAAACCTACTGGTTGGCGCCCCTCTACCCTCACCTGCTGGCCCTTGTCTACCTGGTCGCCGGCCTGCACATCCCGGTCATGGTGGCGCTTCAACTGGTCCTGAACCTCCTCAACGTGCTGCTGGTCTGGAAGCTGGGCCGGCGCACCTGGCCGTCGGGGGATGCCCGGCCGCTGCTGGCCGCGGCCCTGTACGCCGGATACGGCGCGGCCGTGTTCTACGCCAGCCAGCTGCTGGTCGCCACCGTCCTGACGACGCTGGTCCTCCTGGTCGCATTGCAGGCCCTGCGGGTCATCGCCAGGCCGACGGTCAGGGGCCTGTTCGTCCTGGGCCTGCTGCTGGGGCTGGCGTCGGTGGGCCGGGGCAACGTCCTGCTGCCTGCCGCGCTGGCGGTGCTCACGGTCCTGTGGCGCGGAATCGGCCGACTTCCCCGGCTGCGGTCCGCCGGGATCCTGGCGGCCGGGATCATGCTCATGATCCTGCCGGTGACCGCGCGCAACATCATCGTCGCCAAGGACTTCACCCTGTTGACCAGCAACGCCGGCCTGAACCTGCTCATCGGACAGCAGGCCAGGTATCGGGGCATCTTCGCCCACGTCACCGAGGACGCGGAGGCCGATTTCGACCCCACCCGGGAGCATGCCTTGGAACAGGAGTTCGGCCGGGATCTTTCCGGCGGCGACGTGTCCGGGCTGCTGACCCGGCGGGCCGCGGCACTGTTCCTGAAGGACTGGAAGGCCATGCCGCTGCACTACCTGCGCAAGGTCTACCGCTTCTGGAACGGTTACGAGCTGCCGCAGATCATCAGCTTCGGTTTCTGGCGCGCGCGGCTGCCGGTGTTGTGGCTTTTTCCCGTGCCCTTCCTGCTGTTCGCCGCGACGGGACTTCCCGGCCTACCGTCGGTGCCCCGGCCCGCCCGCGATGTCCTCCTGTGGCTGATCGGGGCGTACTTCCTGAGCCTCCTGCCGTTCTTTCCCACGGCCCGCTACCGCCTACCCATGGTGCCGCTGCTGGCCATACCCGCCGCGGGATTGCTGTGGTCGGTCATCCGCCGGGATCCGGGCTGGCCGCGCCGGCTGGCTGTCGCCGTGGTCCTGGCGGCCGCCCTGTGGCCGGGGTGGACCGCCTTCAGCGCGCAGGAGGTTGCCTGGCAGGCTCACCTGCACAACGCCGCCCGCGCGGCCGGCCGCGCGGGCGGCGTTGTGCAGGTGAGCCTGCCAGGCAACCTCCTGCG
>JALUJS010000202.1:0-8159 GCA_027056825.1 Candidatus Krumholzibacteriia bacterium
CCCGAAGGAAGCGGGGCTTGTCTTCGCGATAGACTCGGGTGAGCCGGGCTTTACCAGCGACCACCGCCGCCGCCGTAACCGCCGCCGCGGGGGCGACGCTCCTGGGCCTCGTTGACCCGCAGGGCGCGGCCGCCCATCTCGCTGCCGTCCAGGGCCTGCATCGCGGCAATGGCGGCGTCGTCGTCCATCTCCACGAAACCAAACCCGCGGGGACGGCCGGTCTCACGATCATTGATCAGGGCAACCGAATGCACGGTGCCGTGCTGGCTGAACAGCTCGGTGACTTCCTCATTGGTGGCACTGAACGGCAGGTTGCCCACATACAGCTTCTTCACGATTCTTTCCTCCAAGTCGGCGGAGCCGACCCAAACAAAAAGCGCATCCGGCGGCCGGCGAAGTCCGGCAAAGCCGCTGCGCCTCAAGACCAGCCCGGGCTGTTCCCGGACCCTGCATCCCCGCGCGGGCGGGAATACGGGGAAAAATATAACATCCCCCGGATGATCGGCCAAGTTATTTCAATTGTTGGAGTTTCCCTGTCCGAATCAGGCGTGATTCGGTCTTCTTGAATTTTGCCTCGATGGTAACGTTATGGCACGAGGCGTGCTAGGGGTTCGGCCCGGAACGATGGCAGGTTCTAACAGCGCGGAATCCCCGCACCAGCGGTCGCTTCAGGGCGCGGCCCCCGGCCGGGATCGGCGAGCCTGTTGACAGTCCAACAGGAGATGGTCCCGGGTGACCGGTAACAGGCCGTAAGGGTCTTAATTTCTCGCAAGAAAGCTCCTATTAAATGGTTGACACCCCTAGGGATTTCTGTTTTTGTCAGGCTCTGAAAGAGCAGGAGAAATTCGTATATTGGCCAGAAAGATCAGTTGGTTTTTTGCTCCTGCTGGTGCAGGATGCTATGAGTGTAGGGGGTAAGTCACCTTTTTTCCTTTCAACACGGAGGTGCCGCGAAAGTTTGTTGCCGGTGGATCGGGCGGAATCGTTCCGGGCCATCGGTTGGCATGCTTCCGATCGGCGGAAAAACAGGAGGATTGAATCGGCAAGAATGACGTGTCAGAGCATGGAACCGTTGTTGTCCGAGTCAAGGAGAGTTCGGAACTCAATCCGACGAACTGGTGGAGGAATTGCACAATGAGAAAACTCGTTTTGTTCGCGGCCATCCTGGCCATCCTCGGCGCCTACGGGTGTAACGAGGATAATGTCTACAATCCCGACGTGAACACCGATGGGCGTGTCATCGGCACCATCCAGGGTGTGGTCACTGACGGCGCGGACGGTACCTTGCTGCCCGGCATCGTGGTGTCCACCACGGTCCGCGGTGCCAGCGTATCCACCGTCACGGACGCCTCCGGTCACTACGCCTTCACGAACCTCGATCCCGGCGCCTACATCGTGACCTTCGAGGAGAGCGCCAAGGCTATCGGGGATGCCCACACCACCATGATCGGTCACACCGAGATCCCCACTCTCGAGGACCTGTCCGGGATCATGGACGTACCCACCGACGCGGACTTCCCGTACGAGGTCGAGGCGAACATGGAGATGTTCCCCCTGACGGGCACCGCCGAAGGTTACGTGTACGTCATGACCGACGGCCAGACCATGGTGCCGGCCGAAGGTTGCCAGGTTGTCGCCGATTTCCTCGATCCCGGCGTCAACACCAGCCATGACTGGTGGGGCATCCAGATCTCCGGCAACGAGTGGACCGCCACCTGTGACGAGATGGGCCATTACAGCTTCACCGGGTTGCCCGCGGGCGCCCAGGGTGAGTTGCGGACCCTGCCGTACACGTACAACGACATGACGTTCGATCCCCAGGACGCCACCCTGGACCTCAGGGGCGGCAGCGTGGTGGCCGATCCCTTCTACTTCAACGCCATCTCGGTCATCAACATCACCAGCATGAACTGGAACGACAACGTGCCGTTCCCGGTCGACGGCAGCTTCATCGCCACCTTCAGCGTGCCCATGGATCCGGCCACCTTCACCGCGACGCTGTACAGCTACAGCAAGGCCCTGGTTCCGGTGACGGTTTCCTGGGAAGGCAACACGGTCACCATCGACCCGGTCAACGACCTGGAAAGCGGCACCAACTACACGCTTACCCTGGCCGGTTGGACCGCCGACGGGGTGGCCTACCCCCAGCGCAGCTTCAACGTGTTCACCAGCGACGATGTGCCGCCGGCCATCGTGTTCTCCAACTTCGAGGGCTCCCAGACCTTCCCCATCGACGGGAACCTGGAGTTCACGTTCAACATGCCCATGGATCCCTCCAGCGTCGTCGTCTGGTTCGACGAGGACAAGCTGGGCGATATCGTGTTCAACTCGAGCTGGAACGAGGGCAACACCATGTTGACCATCGATCCGGTCGTCGATCTTGACTACGGCATGGGATACCAGGTTCGCGTCGAGGGCAACAGCGCCGACGGCGTGACCATGGGATCCCCCTGGATGTCCTTCCAGACCATGGCCCTGCAGAACGTCATCGTCGTCGACACCAACTTCATGTCAGACTTCGACCACACGGCCAACCTGTACTGGACCTTCAGCGAGGCCATGGATCCCGCTTCGTTCGAGATCAACATGAGCGACGGCGACCCCATCGCCTTCGCCGATCCCGTCTGGTCGAACGGCAACACCACCGTGACCATCGATCCGTACCTGGATCTGGACCGGGGCGTGTACTACACCGTGACCATGAGCGGCATGGCCGCCAGTGGCGCGGGCTTCAACTACAGCAGCACCTACCGCACCGCCATCGGCGACGCTCCGTTCATCGTCCAGACCAACATCGTGGACGGCGAGTTCCCCATCGACGGGAACATCGAGGTCCAGTTCAACAAGCCCATGGACGAGGAATCCGTCGAGGTGAACTTCTCCGGCGCGGTCGATCCGCTGTTCGGTGCCATCACCTGGACCGACAACATGAACATGGTCTTCGATCCGGACGTGCAGCTGCTGCCTTCGACCACCTACACGTTCAACGTGGTGGGCGACGCGCTGGACGGCGGCCACATGAACACCACCATCACCTTCGATACCATCGGCGGTATCCAGATGGTGTGGACCAACATCCGCCAGGTGGACGGGAACCCCATCACGAACTTCCCCGTGGACAGTCCTCTGCAGTTCCGCTTCAGCCTGCCGGTGGACCTGAACGCCCCGAACACCAGCATCATCCTGTACCGGAACTTCCCGGCCCAGGTGCCGGTGCTCGTGCACCCCACCCTGGCCGAGGACGGTTACCTGCTGACCGTCACCCCGGACCAGACCATGGAGCTGGACACGGAGTACAACATCGTCATGACCGTCGGCTCCGGTCTGCTGGGCGACACAACCAACATCGACATCACGTTCACGACCGAGGCGACTCCGCCGGAGCCCGTGGACGTCGTGGCGAACTTCACCCTGGATCCGGCCTGGGACGGCAACTACGACGAGACCAACGTGACCTTCTCCTGGGATCGCGATCCCAACGCGGCCACGTACAACATCTACGCGCGCAACCCGGGCGCCGCGAAGGACGACTTCCTGCTGGTGCTGACCGTGCCGCAGCAGGCCACCGATACCGTCACCGCGACGGTGGACCTGGCCGCCAACTCGATCTTCCAGCAGTACTTCGACACGCGTGACACCGATACGCCGCAGACTCCGTTCGACGGGCGCGACGTGATCTTCAAGATCACCGCCGTCAACGGCCTGGGCGAGGGCTCCGACAGCGGCGAGTTCGCCGTCAGCGACGTGTACGCGCCCAGCGGCGCCTTCACCGGCCAGGATGTCTCGGCCGATGATTCGGCCGCTCCGGACGGCGCGGACAACATCGTCGTGGTGAGCTTCGACGCCGACGAGTACCTCGACTCGAGCTACACCCCCGTGGTGACCGTGACCGAGAACGACCTGTCCGCGAACAACTGGGGTGATCCGAACTACACCCCGACGGTGGGCAACATCACCTACACCGACATGGACGGCTACACGCAGATCGACGTCGAGATCGTCGTGGCCGACGGCATGAACGGTGCGGGTGACTACGTCGCCATCGACGGCTTCTACGACACCTCGGGCAACATGGTCGACGTGGCCACGACGCCCATCGCTCCGTACCAGCTGACCGACGGCACGGCCCCCACCGGCACCTTCGCCGATCCGGGCATCTCCGCCGACAACAGCCTGGGCACCGATCCCGTGGACTTCACCATGGAGTTCACCGCCACCGAGCTGCTGGACGAGACCGTGGTTCCCACGGTGACCATCACCGATGGCGGCATCAGCGACATGGTGACCTACCTGGGCACCTACACCTACAGCGTGGTCGGCGGCGTTTCGGTCGTGACCCTGGACATGCAGATCCCCGCGGGCGCCAACGTGCGCGGTGACTTCGTGACCATGGACGGCCTGGTCGACCTGGCCGGCAACGCCATGGACGCCGTGGTCGATTCCGATCCCCTGGTCGATACCACGGCTCCCGGCGGTTCCTGGACCGCCCAGAGCGCCAGCGCCGACAACGCCGGCGGCGGTGCGGACGCGACCGTCACGGTCACCTTCACCTGCCCCGAGCTGCTGGACAGCGCCGTGGCTCCGACCTTCACCATCACCGACGGCGGTTACGCCGGTGAGACGGCCGTGGACGCCGCCAACGTCGTGTTCACCGACGTGGGCAACACCACCACCGTCGACTTCGACGTGACCATCCCCGCCGGCATGAACGCCATGGACGACACCCTGAGCGTCAACGGGCTGACCGATGTCAGCGGCAACGCCCAGACCGTCGCCATCTCCTACGCGCTGCTGGACCAGACCGCTCCGGCGACCCCGGCCGGTCTGACCGTCACCAGCGCCAACGGCGATGACGCCACCGGCGACTACAGCGTGGTCCTGGACTGGACGGCCAACACCGAGGCCGACCTGGCCAGCTACGAGGTGTTCCGTGACGGCGTCTCCGTGGGCACCGTCGCCGCCGGCACCGAGACCTTCACCGACAACCTGACGGGCGAAGCCGCGGGCAACACCCACGACTACACCCTGACGGCTATCGACAACGCCGCCAACGCCTCGGTCGCCACCGCGGCTGCGACCGCCACCCTGGCCGACAACGTCGCTCCGGCGGTCCCCGCCGGTCTGACGGTGGACAGCGCCAACGGTGACGACGCCACCGGCGTGTACGATGTCGTCCTGAGCTGGACCGCCAGCACCGAGAGCGATCTCGGCGGGTACGACGTCTATCGCGGCGGTGTCCTCCTGGCCACCGTGGCCGCCGGCACCGAGACCTACACCGACGCCGGTGTTCCCGGTGCGGTCGACGGCGGGACGGCTGTCTACGCCATCCTGGCCAGCGACGCGTCCGGCAACGACTCGGCCCTGTCGAGCAACGTGACGGCCACCTTCGCGGACAACGTCGCTCCGGCGACCCCCGCGGGCCTGGCCGTGACCAGCGCCAACGGTGATGACGCCACCGGCACCTACACGGTGATCCTGAACTGGACCGCCAACGCCGAGAGCGACTTCGCCACCTACGAAGTGTTCCGTGACGGGTCTTCCATCGGCACCACCGCCGCCAATACGTTCTCGGACGTGCTGGCCGGTGAAACCGCCGGGAACACCCACGACTACACCCTGACCGCCACCGACGCGACGGGCAACACCTCGACGGCCACCTCCGCGGTGACCGCGACGCTGACCGACAACGTGGCTCCCGCGGTGCCCACCGGTCTTACGGTGACCAGCGCCAACGGCGACGACGCGTCCGGCAACTACTTCGTGGTCCTGGACTGGACCGCGAACGCCGAGGCGGACATCCAGGGTTACCGCGTGTTCCGCGACGGTGTGGCGGTCGGCACTCCGACCACGAACACCTTCACGGACATCCTTGCCGGTGACACCGCCGGCAGCACCTACACCTACACGGTGGAGGCCGTGGACAACAGCAGCAACCTGTCCGGCCAGACCGCCGGCGTCGTGGCCACCCTGGTGGACAACACGGCTCCCGCGGTTCCCACGGGCTTCGCTGCTGCCAACGGTCCCAACGCCGGTGAGATTACACTGACCTGGAACGCCAACAGCGAGAGCGACCTGCAGGGTTACGGCGTCTTCGGTGGCGACACCTCGGGCACCTACAACCTGGCCGGTTCCCCGGTGGCCCAGGGTGCGGCTTCGACGAGCTACACCTGGACGGGTCTGACCACCGGAACGACCTATTACTTCACCATCCTGGCCCAGGACGCTTCGGGTAACCAGAGCGCCCAGGCCACGGAAATCAGCTTCGTTGCTCCCTAACCCCGGTTGGGAAGCATCCGCTGAGCGCGGGAGGCCTTCGGGCCTCCCGCGTTTTTTGTTCGCCGCCAGGGGATCCCGCGGCGGGGTAAGCAGGCAGGGGCGCCCCTCGCACGGCGGGAAACCCCTCATGTGAGTAGGAATTCCTTTTGCAACAACAGGTTGCGTCGCAGCTTCCCAGTGACCAATGTTGCCGGAAATGCACGTGATCCGCGGTCCCGTCCCCCCGGAGGAGGAACCATGAACCCAATCGTCACGCTGATGATCGGCATCGTCGTCGGCATGGCCCTGACCACGAGTCTTGTGGTGTCGGTCATGCGTACCCGCATGGTCACCGCCCACCGCAGCCGGCGCACTTTCGAGGAGACCTGCGCGGCCATCGAAAAGGTGGTCACCGGCGCCAAGGGCTGGGGCTTTCCCATCGAGACCTGGAACTTCTACGAGACCTTCGCGAAGAAGAACCTGGTGCCCAAGGGGTTCGTGAAGCTCAAGGTGTTCTTCGTCTGCAACGCCGGGTTGGCCAGCCGGATGCTGTCGGACACGCCGTCCTTCGTGGGCATGATGCCCTGTAGCTGGGCGGTCTTCGAGCTGGAGGACGGCTCGGTGTACCTGTCCAAGATGAACGTGGGCCTGATGAGCCGGATGTTCTCAGGCGTGCCGGGGCAGGCCATGACGGAGGTCGGGAAGGCGGATGAGGTGTTCCTGGCCGAGGTGCTGGGGGAGGTTTGATTTTCCCTGGCCGGTAACGGAACGCAGCGGAACCCCTGGGCCATGGCGTCCTGAAGGCCCGGGAGACAGGGAGGTCGGCAGGGCCGAAAGGTCGAGACGGCCAGTGACACGAGGTCACTGGCCGTCGTCCATGGAACGGGGGTTCCGCTGTGCTCCAGCTCCGGGCCTCAGCGGCGGCTGCCCATCAGCAACCTCAGGATGTACCAGAACAGCAGGGCCACCGAGGCGAACAGCTCCAGGGCCGCGGCCACGTGGCGGTCGGCGGGCCAGTGGCGGATGATGGCGCTGGTGTCGTGCAGGATGGCTGCGCCGGCCAGGGCGATCATGCCCACCGAGAACCAGGTGCCGAGCTGCCAGCCGAAGAACACGCCCCCGGCGATGGCCACCAGGGCCATGACCCCGGCCCAGCGCAGCAGCCCGCCCAGGAAGGTGAAGTCCTTGCCGGTCTGCAGCACGATGAGGGTCAGGCCGACGAAGGCCAGGACGGTCAGGATCGCCGCGCTGCGGATCACCCCGCCGTCGGCGTAGTACTCGGCCAGGTACAGCATGGGGGCGAAGATCACCGCCTGGGCCACCACGTACAGTCCGAGCCCCGCGTACTGCGCCCCGGGGCTGGCCGCCCGGGCGGCCAGGCCGCGCGCCAGCCAGCCGCAGACCATGAACCCGCCCAGCACGAGCATCCAGTTGACGCCCAGCAGCGACCGGGCCAGGGTCAGGGCCAGGCCGGTCTTGAAGAAGAAGACCTCGATGCCGGTAAAGGCCAGGATGGCGCCCAGCAGGTGGGCGTAGACCCGGCCCAGGAAAAGCCCGCGATCGACCTCCTCGCCGGCGGGAGTGAAGACGCCGGGAGCGGCGTCATCGACGGGAATGGCGATGACTTCATCGCGAGGGGAGCGGGGATTCAGGTCGGTCATGGCTGCTCCTTCGATACGGGGTTCACGATAGAGGTTCGGGCCCTCATCTGCGGGCCGTGACCCGTTTATACCACGGCGCTCGTTCCTTCCGCTACGGCGGCCTGCCGGACCCTGCGCTGGCGCAGCCGAGCGCCCACGAACTGGCCACCGAAATAGCCCAGGATCATGGGCGGGTAGGTGTACCAGGCGAAGCCGATCTCCGACTTCAGGCGCATGAGCACGACCAGGGGGATCGCCGCGTGC
>JALUJS010000202.1:8169-11984 GCA_027056825.1 Candidatus Krumholzibacteriia bacterium
CACGGTGACGAACCACAGGGGAGAGAACTTGCGGACGCCGGCGCGCCACCAGCCCATGGGCAGATTGATCAGGAAGGTGGCCAGAACCACGGCGGAAAGGCGCCAGATCATGGTTGAGACTCCTCGGTGCGGAAAGGGTCGCGGTGCGGTATCATGGGACGCAAGGTACCAACGAAAGCCCCGGACGGCCACCGCAAACCCCGGTGGAAGCCGCAGGGAGGAAACGAGATGCAATTTCCGGTTTCGCGCCTGAAGTGGACGGGGGCCCTGGCGATCCTGCTGCTGGTGGCCGCCTGCGCCACCGTGCCCCTGACGGGTCGGCGGCAGTTGAACCTCATTCCCGACAGCCAGATGAACGCCCTGAGCTTCCAGCAGTACGACCAGGTCCTGGCCGAGAGCAAGCTCAGCGACGACCCCGAGCAGACGGCCCTGGTCCGCCGGGTCGGTCGACGCATTCAGCACGCGGTGGAGGAATACTTCCGGAGCAGGGGCCAGAGCGACCGCCTGGCCGGGTACGACTGGGAGTTCAACCTCATCGAGAGCGACCAGGTCAACGCCTGGTGCATGCCCGGCGGCAAGGTGGCCTTCTACACCGGCATCCTGCCCATCTGTCGGGACGAGAACGGGGTGGCCGTGGTGATGGGGCACGAGATTTCCCACGCCATCGCCCGCCACGGCAGCGAACGCATGAGCCAGGGTCTGCTGGTGCAGATGGGGGGCATGGGGCTGTCCGCAGCCCTGAAGAACAAGCCCGCCAGGACCAGGTCCCTGTACATGACCGCCTTCGCCGTGGGGGCCCAGTTCGGCGCCCTGCTGCCCTTCAGCCGCGCGCAGGAGAGCGAGGCGGACCACCTGGGCCTGATCTTCATGGCCATGGCCGGGTATGATCCCCGGCAGGCCCCGGCCTTCTGGGAGCGCATGGCGGCCCAGGGCGGCGCCAAACCCCCGGAATTCCTCAGCACCCACCCCTCGGACGAGAAGCGGATCAGGGACCTGGAGGCGCTGATTCCCGAGGCCATGCAGTACTACCGGCCGGCGGGGGACTGACCGGTCCCCGCGCCGCGCTACTGGAGCAGCACCATCTTGCGGACCTGGATCTCCCGGTCCGCCCCGTTTCCCGTTTCCAGCCGGGCGAAGTAGAGGCCCGCGGCGGCGGGCCGTCCGCCCGTGTCGCGCCCGTCCCACCGGACGGCGTAGTCGCCGGCCTCGTGGTAGCCGCCCAGCAGGCGGCGGACCAGGCGTCCGCGCTGGTCGAACACGGCCAGGGAGACCTCGCCGCCGGTCCCGAGGGAGAAGCGCAGGGTGGTGCTGCCGGTCAGGGGGTTGGGCCCGGCGCCGGCGAAGAAGACGCGGCTGCCGGATCCGGGTTCGGGAGCCGCGGAGACCGGGCGGGTCAGGACGGTGATGTCGTCGAGGAAGATGTAGAACGCCTGACCGATCTTGCCGTCGGTCTCGACGATGCTGAAGGTGTCGAAACCGGTCGGGCCGGTGGCGATCACGCCCTGGAATTCGAGTCCGAAGCTGATGCGGGAACCGCCCAGGGGAGGGCTGCCGTCCAGGGAGATGGCCACGTTGGACCCGAAGGTGCCGTCGATCCAGGTCCCCACGCCGAACAGGGCGGGCGCGCCGGGTTCCCGGGTCCCGGTCAGTCCGTCGTGATACAGGCAGTGGGCGGGGGGATTGTCCACGTCGCATTCGGCGGGAGTGCCGGTGGCGTAGCCGTGGTTGGGGTCGAAACCGGCGTAGATGCCCGAGCGCGGGGGGCCGCTGGTGGTGGAGATGTCGTTGCCGACATCGGTGTGGTTGGTGGTCCAGCGGATACCCCGGCTGATCACGAAAGGCTGCGCGTAGGGCGTGCGCGCGCCGCCCCAGGCCGCGTCGTCCTCGAAGCCTTCCCGGAAACCCGTCAGGCCCATGGCCTGGGCCCGGGCCAGGAACTCGGTTTCCTTCCAGCAGGTCACGAATCCGGCGCCGGTGTTGCAGGCCGACAGGACCACGGTGGTCCGGTCGGTGAACCCGCCGATGGACAGGTCGTAGGTGAACTCGTCATGGCCGTCGAAACCCGCGCCGTAGGTGTAGCTGAACGAGCCGTCGGACTGGAGGGTCAAGGCGCCGTACAGGACATCGGTGACCAGGACGGCGGCCGCGCCCACGTCCCCGGCGCCCTGGTCGTTCACCGTGTCGTTGTCCAGCACGCCGGGCGCGCCGATCTGCAGGGTCTGGCCCTGGGGCACGAAAAAGGTATCCGGGTTGGCTGCCAGCTGGGCCCGGGCCCCGGGGACCGCGGCCACAAGGAGCACCAGCGCAACCGCGGCCGGCGCGAGGTGATGATAGCGAAACGGCTGCGACAGCATGACGATCCCTCCCGGATGATGAAACCCCAGAAAACCATATGATTTTAGTATGGTTTCTCTGTTTCGTCTAGCGCCGATGCGCAAACAGGCGTGCGAGGGTGCGCAGGGAGGGAGCGGTGCGGGTTCCGTACCAGGTCAGCAGGCGTCCGTCCAGCAGCACGGCCTGGCGCCGGTCCGCCACGACCCCCGCCGCGGCCAGGGCCCAGGCGTCGTGGTGGGTGAATTTCCAGGGTTCGTCCGGCAGCAGGACCAGGTCCAGGTCCAGGGAGGCCAGTTCCGCGGTGGTGACGGTGAAGTAGTCCCGCCGGCCGGACAGGGCGTTTGCCAGGCCCAGCTCCGAGCATATGGCGTCGATGTAGGTGCCGCCGCCGGCGGCCATCCAGGGGTTCTTCCAGATCAGCACCGCCACCTGTGGCGCAGGGCCTGCTTCCAGGTTCCGACCGCGCGTTTTCCCGCAGGCCAGGCGGGCGGCCGTCAGGTCGGCCAGGGCGCGCCCTGCCTGGTTCCCGGTCTCCAGCAGGCGGCCCAGGTCCCGCAACATGGCGCTGACGGCGTCCAGGCTGCGGGGCATGACCGCGAAGACGGGAATGCCCGCCCGCTCCAGCTGTCCCAGGTATTCGGGCTTGTTCTCCTCCAGGCAGGCCAGGGTGAGATCCGGCCGCAGGCTCCGCAAGGCACCGAGATCGGGGTTCTTGGTACCGCCGCAGGCCGGAACCCCGTCCAGGGCGCCGCGGGGCTCGGCGCAGTAGACGGTGCGGGCAACCAGGCGGGGGCCCGCACCCAGCCGCACCACGGTCTCGGTGAGGCTGGGCACCAGGGAGGCGATGCGGCCATAGGACCGCAACGGCAGCAGGCGGCCGCGGGCGTCAAGGATGCCTTGGGTGGCGGACATGGGGCCATCATAACCGTTCTAACCTGCTGAAGCGAGGGCAACCAGACAGCAATGGCCGAAGATCATTTCATCGGAACATGGCCTTGAGGCTGCCCATACTCCTTTTTTTCGTGGGAGTGGATACTCCACGGAATGGTTGATAATCGATGGTGTAACAAGCCTTGTCGCTGTCGTTGTAATCGTGGATCCAGGCTTCGATACTGTCGGGGTTGTCAGTGCCCCAGTAGTTGTTTGTAAAGTCAAGATGACTAATGGTATTGCATTGAAATGCGTTTTCTACCTGAACGGTCCCGTCAATACCCTTTGAAATATCGTTGTTATTAATCGAGAAAAACCCGGCATCCAAAACCCAAAAGGCGCTCTTATTAACATTTTCCACACTGGAATTTGTCATCTGCAGATTGTTGTCCTTGGTGTATGAATAGGTTACATCGCCAATATCTGAAAAGCGACAGTCATCTACATGAACATTGGATGCAATAGCGGCAATAACAGATGATAATTCCTGACCAGAAAATGTGCATTGAGTAATTTCGGTGTTGGTGCTACCTGTAACGGTTGCCCCTATG
>JALUJS010000203.1 GCA_027056825.1 Candidatus Krumholzibacteriia bacterium
TGCCGGCGGGTTGGATGGAGATCCCGGAACGGGGAAGGGGGCAGGAGCGATGACAACTTCGATCATGGCATAATATTTTGTGTAATAAATTGTCAATAAAAGAGTTGCGTTGTTTTGATGCGGTGCAATCAAAATTGGACACATTTTCGAGGGCACAACTTAACGGTCACGCATTTGCCAGCACCAGTCCGGCCACACCACCCCCCGCACCCGCTGCACCGCTCCCTGCAGGGCCGCCAGGACCCGCCACGGCAGCAACCGGGCCGCCGCCAGGGAGAGCCTCAATCCCAGCCGGTCCAGTGCGGTCAGTTGTTTCCGTTGGGCGGCGGGATCCTGGAAGCTGGTGTTGGGGGCGTAGCGTTCCCGGAGCATGGCCGGGTCGAAACCGCAGCCCAGGAAGTCGGTGATCCGGGCCAGGACCCCGGGAGTGTCGGCCCGCAGGTCCTCGTAGCTGACCAGCAGGGCCCGGTCGGAACCGTGGCAGAAATGCGCCAGGGCGCGGTCGTGCAGGGAGATGGCGAAACCCGCCCGCAGGACGCGGGGGATCCGGCGCCAGGGGCCTGGCGGGATGCGGCCAAAGGCCCAGAGCCGGGAGCGCAACAGGGTGTCGGGCCGCCGGCGGATTCCGACGAACAGGGCGTCGGGAAAGAGCGTGGCGAGTTCGGGGCCCAGCAGGGTGTGGTCGGGGCTTTTTTCGAGCCAGTGGGTGGCGCCCGCGCGGTCGGCGAAGTCGTCCATGACCCACCGGAAGGCGTCGGCGTAGGAGCGGGGACGGGCCGCGAGGAAAGCGTCGCGGTCGCAGCCGGACAGCAGGAAGTAGTCGCAGGTGGTGAAGGCCTCGGCGAAGCGCCCGAAGTTCCCGTCGTCGTCCAGGTCGCCGAAGGCCCGGGCAAAGTGGGAGAAGAAGATGCTCTCGTGGATGCCGCGGTGCTCTTCGGCCTCGATGGTCGCGATCCGGGGGTGACCGCCCAGGCAGTTGGCCAGCCAGGTCGTGCCCGAGCGCTGCAGCCCCAGTACGAAAACGGGTATGGCTCCCATGCGGCCTCTCCTTCGCGGGGTCAGGGTTGGGATTTGCGCGGGGCGCCCCTGACCAGGTAAACCAGTTTGCGCGCGGCGTCGCCCAGCAACAGCACGGGGTACCAGAAATCGTT
Organism: Candidatus Krumholzibacteriia bacterium; assembly: GCA_027056825.1. Classification (GTDB taxonomy): domain Bacteria; phylum Krumholzibacteriota; class Krumholzibacteriia; order LZORAL124-64-63; family LZORAL124-64-63; genus JAHJTW01. The sequence continues at coordinate 1,152 of JALUJS010000203.1, forward strand.
CCCCAGGGCCGATCCGATCTGGGCGCGGAAGTACACCAGGTCGGCGGCGGGGCAGGGAAAGCCCAACACGTCGCGCCGGATGTGGATGCGGCTGATGACGAAGGGATCCTCTCCGGGGCGGTTCTCCCGCCATCCGCCGGTGGTGGCCAGGAATCCGGCCCGGCGGGCGAGTTCGAGGGAACGGGGGGTGGCCACGTTCTGGGGCCAGCAGAAGATGGTGACGGGGCGGCCGAGAAGTTCCTCCAGTTCCGTCCGGCAGCGCCGCAGCTCCCCCTCTACCCGGGCGGTGAATTCCTCCAGGGTTTCCCGGCGGCCGTCTCGCCAGCGCCGGGAGGTCAGGGAGGGGCCGTTCTCCGGCACCGGGGAGCCCAGGGGAACCGCCTCGGGCGCGGACATCAGGTGCCAGCGGCTCTTGTCGCCCGGGGTGGCTGACCACTGCACCCACGCCAGGTGGCGCCAGTTGTCCGCCGTCAGGGTCCCGATGGGGCGGGGGCCCGTGGCCACGCGGCCGTGGTCGGTCCCGTGGGCCTGGAAATCGATGAGACCGGAATCCCGCATGGCGCGGATCTCCGCGGCGTTCAGGTAGCCGTCCCATTGCAGTTGCCCGGGGGCGCCGTCTTCCAGGGTGGGACGCGGCCGGTCGCCGGGGTCGATGAAGTCGGTGGAAAGGAAGAGCGTGGCGGGCATGCCGTGCTTCCGGAGCAGGGGCAGGGCGGCCACCCAGTTGTCCAGGTAGCCGTCGTCCAGGTGCAGGACCACCGACGGGTGCGGCAGGGCGCGGCCGGCGCGGCGGGCCTCCACCAGTTCGCCCGTGGTGATGACCCGGCAACCGCTGCGTTCCAGGACGCCCAGCATGCGGTCGAACAGTTCGCTGCCGATGGAGATGTCCGGGGCCCAGGGCAGCCAGCCGGGAGCGTCGGAGATGCTGTGGAAGGTCAGGACGGGGACCGCGCCCGGCCGGACCAGGATCCGCCAGGCCGGGATCAGGGCGGCCGCCGGCAGCAGCAGCCACGGGAACGCGCCGGTCAGGGCGACCCCGGCGATCCCCGCGGCCGCGGCCAGGGCGAGGCCCGCCAGGGCGGCCAGCGAACGGATCTTGCGGAGCTTGCGGGGGCGGCGGGAAAGGGGTGTGTCGGGACCGCTCATGGTCCGCGGCGCCCGGCCCGCTGCGACGGCTGCTTCCTGGGCGTCATCATTGGTCGTTGATGCGGTCGATCATCCAGATGGCGGTGATCACCGACAGGGACGGGATGACGCTGCGCAACCAGAAGCCGATGTGGGCCACGTTGGACTGGGAGACGTGGATCCGGTCGCCCGGCATCAGGGGGAAGTCGCCCTTCTCCACGGCCTCGAAGTAGGAGAACTGGTACACCGTCGAATCGGTGTCGGTGTGCCGGAACAGCAGGATGTCGTCGAAGGAGGCGGACTCCATCTTGAGGCCGCCGGCGCGGGCCAGCCCCTCGGTCAGGGTCACGCCCTTGCTGGGGATGGGGTAGGCGCCGGGGCTGGGCACCTCGCCCAGCACGTAATACTGGTTCTCGGCGATGGGTGGCACGAACAGCTTGTCCCCGCTTTGCAGCAGGATGTCGAGGTTGGGATTGTGGCCGTACTCGGCCGCCCACACGTCCAGGGCCTGGGTCTTGCCGCCGCGGTTCAGGACCACGCGGGTCAGGTCGCCGTCGTTGCGCGCGCCGCCGGCCGCGGCCAGGGCCTCGCCCACCGTCTGCAGGGTGTTGGTCAGGAAGATCGTGCCGGGGTGCTGGACCTGCCCGTCCACCAGGACGGGGTGGGACTTGTACTCCACCATCTCCACCTCGACCTGGGGTGAGGGAACCAGGTCGGCGTAGGCGTTCTCCACCGCGATGGCCAGGCCGCGCAGGGAGAGGCCGTCGACCTCCAGGGGGCCGACGAAGGGCAATTCGAGTTCGCCTGCGGCGTTGATGGTGGAGACCTGCCGACGGTTGTTGCTGTTGGCCGGAACGGTGCTGCCGAGGTCGGGCCGACCCCAGACAACCACGGTCAGGACATCGCCGGGACCGACGCGGTACAGGGGGCGCGGCTGCCCGGGCAGGACGCGGGGAAGGTCCACCGTGACGGGGGGCAGGGTATCGGCGGGCGCCAGGCGCAGGGCGTCCAGTCCCATGACCTTGTCATGGTTGTAGTTGGTGGCGCCGCAACCGGCCAGGCCGACCAGCCCGGCCAGCATCATCAAGACCAAACCCCGCTGCATGGTGTTCATCGATTCCCTTCCTGACGGTAGCGTTGAGAGAAGACTCCGGTCCCTCCCCTTTTTATCGGATCCGGAGTGACAAGTATAAAGAGGCAATCGGGAGAAAAATCAACCTCTGGATGCGAAAAGGTTCCCGCCCGACCAGCAGACGGTCTCCCAGTCCCCGCCGCGAGCGGCCACCGCGCCCACGTAACCCGGCGCGGGGGTCAGCGGCCTGATGACCAGGTCGTCCAGGCCGGCCGGCCCGCTGTCACAGGTGGGCGTCCGCGCCCCCCCTGCCCGCGGGGGTACGGCGAAGGACGACAGGCGCAGGAACACACCCTTTCCGAGGGCCTTGACGGCGGCCTCCTTGGCCGTCCAGATCTCCAGGAACCACCGGGCGCGCGCCGCCGCGGGCAGGTTTGCGAGGGCCTCGATCTCCGCGGGCGCCAGGACGCGGGGCGCCAGTTCGCCCGGATCCACCGGCCGGTCCGCCGGCTCCAGGTCCACCCCCACTGGCCGGTCGGTGGCCACGGCGATCAGGACCAGGCCGCCGGCATGGGAGATGTTGAACCGGGGACCGCGGACCGCGGGGGCGGCCAGGCGGGGCTTG
>JALUJS010000204.1 GCA_027056825.1 Candidatus Krumholzibacteriia bacterium
GCGCGCAGGCGACCGGCTGACCCTGGCGGACCTGCAGCGGCTGGCGCCGGAGTCCCGGGAGGCCACCGCCGCCGTGACCGGAGCGCTATCCGCCCCCGGCGCAGAAAGCGAGCCGCCCCTGCCCCTGGGCGAACTGCCCCCCGGGGGGCTTTCCCTCATCGAACTGGAAAAGGCAGTGATCCGCCGCGCCCTGGACCTGTGCGGCGGCAACCGCACCAAGACCGCGGAGTACCTCGGCATTCCGCGGCACGTGCTGATCTACCGTTTGAGCAAGTATGGGTTGGGGTGATATAAGATTTCTTGACCGAGGTGCGGAGAATTGCGTCACGTGAGAAAGAAGCTCACGCGGCCAGGCCTGCCCTGGCATCGAAAACTTCCCAGATAAACCATTCGGCACCCCGGTCGGGACCACAATGCGAACTCAAATTGAGAGGGGTTTTCAACTCCCAGGCACCAACCCGGTGGTCAACCAACGGCCAGGGGCGAGCAGATCGGTTAGCGAGAAAAGCATGTTTTCCCGCTAATCGACCTCTGGCCGCCGGTCATTTTACCAATACCGCACGCCGGGTCTGGCTGAACACCCCCGCCTCGAGGCGGTAAAAGTACGTCCCACTGGCTGCCTGCCGGCCCGTGTCGTCACGGCCGTCCCACACCGCCTCGTGGCGGCCCTGGGAAAGCACCTCGCCGCTTAAGAGGCTCCGCACCAGCCTGCCCTGAAGATCGAACACCCGCAGGGTCACGGTCTCCTGCCGAGGCAGATCGAAGGACAACGTCGTGGTCGGGTTAAAGGGGTTCGGGCTGGCCGCATGAAGCGCGAAACCGGCCGGAGTGACCGGCGGAGTTCGCGGCTCGTTCCGGTCCCAGCCTCGTAGGTTCCAGTACATGTCCTGAGCCGCGAATCCAACCGCGCCCTGCTTCTCGAATGGGAACTCGTCCGAGTCCACGATGACGGAATCCCCCAGACTGGCCGTTACCCGGTAAGTGTAGGTCCCTGCCGGCGCGCCGGGAGGGACATCCTGAACAATCCCGGTACGCGTGTAGGCCGAGGCCGCAGGGATGGTCTGGCCGGGATAGCTTTGCACCGGGTACACCGTGCCGTCGGGCAGGACCGCCTCGATGGCGATGTCGGCGATGATGTCGCCCTGGGTGTTGTTCTCCAGGTAGGCGTCGTACTGGAAGGACCCACCGACATCAGGGATCACGATCACCGAATCGGCCGGAGTCAGAGCCAGGACCAGATCCGTGGCTCCGGTGGCGAAAGGGGTGTAAAGCACCTCGGCCCGGATGTTGGGGTCGTCATGGCCGTCCAGGATCCAAGCCTCGATCTGGGCCGGATCCGTGGTTCCCCAGTAGTTGCCGCGAAAGTCGTGGCGGACGGCACCGTCACTAGGGAATTGGGTGCAAATGATTGAATAATCTCCACCCCCGCGAATCAAATCGGAGTAGTTAACATTAGATGCTTGAATCTGGTGGAGATCAAAAATGCATTGACTGCCGCCACGAAAAATAGAATTATTGGCCTCAAAATACCCTTGGCCATCAATAGAAACTGCAACAACGCCCCCTGATATTTCACTGTTCCCCACAATGCAGCGACTACTGGATAACACTCCAATGCCAGCAACTGAAAGATCATGAAAAAAGCAGTTATTAACCAAAACCTCGGAACCAAGTTCAAGTTGAATCCCAAATGTACCACCATTGATCTCACAATCATTAATCTGCACATCTGTTAGATCCTGAATAATCAGGCTACTTCCCGAAAAATTACATTTTGAAATTAATAAGCCATGACCAGATCCCAGAAAAAACACCCCATTGCTATTTGAAATAGTTGAAGTAAAACTTGAATCCCATACACCCCCGCCGGAGTCGGTGCTGTACCAGCCAATGCCTGTTTGATTGCCTTCAAAACGACAATCATATATATAGATCCTTCCATTATCGATATGCATGCCCTCGGAACAATTTCGAATGGTTAGACCTTGAACGGTCAAATCACCAGAAAGCAAGTAAGCCAAGCTGTTTATTACTATCCCCGGAGTATATTCTGAAGGCCCGAGAATAGTTGCCTGCTCCCCCGATCCGACTATGGTCAAACCAGGATCTTTCACATAACCAACAACCTGTACCCACCCCCCATTACCAGGTAGATACTGACTTGTTAATTCTGTATATTCCCCCGGCCCGATGAGAACCGTATCCCCGACGGCAGCAGCGTCCAAAGCAGGCTGCAAGGTCGTATAGTCCCCGCTCCCATCGCGCTCAACACGGATGGTACCGGCATGAGCTCCTGCCGTGGACCAAAAAACAGCAAGAACTACCAAGGTGGCTGTTGAAAACTTACGCAGCATGACCAACTCCCACTTTCTGCACCTTATTATTTTATCATAATCAGGCGCTGATTTAAAGTTTTATCAGCAACCTTCATGTGAGCAAAATAAACACCGCTGCTGGCTTGCTGCCCCCGATCATCCAAACCTCTCCAAATGAAAGCATGGTAGCCTGCCGACAAGTACCCAGGCCTGAAATCCTTGACCAGACGGCCCCGGATATCAAATATCTTCAACGAGCACTCCGCGGGCCGGGGCAAGGCCAGCCTGATTGTTGCCTGAGGGTTGAAAGGATTGGGGTAAGCGGCCAAACCCAATTCCTCCGGCAATTCTTTTTCATCCCCGCTTTCGTCCCGCAAAGCATTATTTACAAGCGTATTCCTCCCGCCATATCCGTTCCAACAAGAATTACCTGGGAATTGGCTGGGTGAAACGCCCCCGAATGGAGCCAGCCTCCCCCACCAACGCCAGATGTTTCAAATGAATAACCGAACCCCAAGGTAGGAATGGCCAACAAAATGGCATGTACAAGAATGATAGACTTCCTCATACCTCTTTCCAAGCCCTCATGGCAGCTCTTAGGAAATTGGGTTGTGACGGTAGGTTTCACAAATCCTGAACCTGATAGCCCCGTCCTAAGAACCGCACATCATGCAGAAAACGAAGCTGTTTGGAATCCCCGAGGATTGGTAAAACCTGTTCTTATAACACCGAGTGGCAAGCCGTCCTGAATCTAGTTCCTTCAGACACCCCGGGCGAGTGCGGCCGAAACTGCCGCATCGAGATGGCTGATCATGCAGGAAGCGTACTGTATGGATTATTACCCTGTCAATGGAAAAATCCGGAATTCAATAACCGGCCGCCAAACCTCCTGGGGCTTGGCGGCCGGAAGAGAAAACCCGTAAAGGGCCGCGGGCTACTTCAACATCACCATCCTGCGGCTGAGCGCCTCGCCCGCCACCTCCAGGCGGTAGAAGTACACGCCGCTGGAAACGCCGCGGCCGTCGTCGCTGCGGCCGTCCCACATCACCGAGCCGGGGCCGGCGCCGATGACGCCGTCCAGCAGGGTGCGCACGAGCTGGCCGCGCAGGTCGTAGATGCGCAGGCTGCCCCGGCCTTCCTTCGCCACCGAGAAGCGGATCTCCGTGGTGGGGTTGAAGGGATTGGGGGCGTTCTGCTCCAGCTCCAGGTTCTTGCGCGTCAAACCCGGCACCGGGCTGACGTTGCAGAGCTGGAACAGGTCCGTGGGCAGGATCTGCGGGTTGCCCACCGCGTCGTAGGTGTCCGGATCCAGCGAGGCTGTCCGGTTGGGCTGGGTCGAGCACTCGTACTCGTCGTTGATCAGGTACTTGTACTCGATGTTCTGGGCGCTGGTGTCGGGGAAGACCACCGCCACGGTGTAGATCTTGTCGCCGGCCACGGCGTCGGGGGCGACGCCGTCGTCATGCATGACGTTCAGCGAGGGCACCGTCCAGTCGAAGGTGGGCGGGTTCGCGTTGTTGGGCGTCCCGTTGACCGCCACCACGTCGTCCGGGCCGATGCTCGACCAGCCGGTGTTGTTGAAGTCCACGCTGAAGACCACCTCGACGGGCCGCCAGATGGTGTTGCAGAAGTCGTAGTGCACCACCGGCAGGGT
>JALUJS010000205.1 GCA_027056825.1 Candidatus Krumholzibacteriia bacterium
ATTCCGGATCGTCCGCTCCGAGCCGATTCCCGGTGCCAAGCGCGTTCTTTACCTCATGGAGAAATTACAGGCCTGACAGGGCCGCGGTGATCCTGCGCGCCACGGTCTGCGGGTCCACCCCGCTGTCCCCGCGATAGTCGCAGACGTGGGGATCGCCGGGGCAGCGGTCCCGGCAGTACTCCGGCCGGGGCAGGACGTTGTCAGCCCGGTTACCCAGCGGACCCCACAGGGCCGGCGCGCAGGCCGGCATAGGACAGAACAGCGACACCGTCGGCACCTGCAGGGCCCCGCAGATGTGCATGGGGCCCGTGCTCGCGGAGACCAGCACGTCCAGCGCCGCGAAGTTCACCATCCCTTCCCGCAGATCCGCAGGCCTTCCGGCGTGCACGGCGCCGGGAACGGCCAGCAACTCCGCCGGCGGTTCCGGATCCGTCAGCACCACCTGCACATCCGCCCGCTGTGCCAGCAACGACGCCAGTTCGGCCCATAGGCGCGGAGGCCAGTTGGGCGCCGAGCCGCCGCTGGTCGCGTGCAGCCCCACCAGGCGCCGCGCATCCGTCCCCCCGGTCCAGCGCGCCCGGCGCGCACGGGCTGCGGACTTTTCGTCCCGCGTCAGGTACAGCTCGGGCGCCGGATCGCCGCCCTTGACCCCCACGGCCCGCGCCAGGTCCAGGGCGTACTCGGCCTCGTGCCTGTCCTTGCGGAACTTGCGGGTCATCACCGGGCGGACCAGGGTCAGCGCGTGGAAGAGGATGATGCCGTGGCCGACGCGCACGGGAATACCGGCGCAGAAAGTTGCATAGTTGTAGCGCGCCTTGGGCAGGAGCATCAGGGCGTGGGTGAAGCGGCCGCCGCGCAGGCGACGCACCAGATCCCAGAAGGGCTCGCACCGGGCAGGGTCGTCCCAGTCGTCGGTCCAGACGGTGTCCACGTGGGGATTGTGGGCGAACAGCGGGGCGGTGGCCGACCGGGTCAGCATGGTCACGGTGCAGTCGGGCCAGCGCCGCTTCAGTTCGCGGGGCAGCCCGGTGGCCAGCACGCAATCCCCGATGCGGTCCTGCCGGATGACAAGGAACCGGCGCGGCATCTAGGCCTTCCCACCCTGGAACTGCATTTCGTACAGCTCCTTGTAGCGCCCGCCGGCGGCCAGCAGCTCGGCGTGGGTGCCAGTCTGCACGATGCGCCCGGCCTCCAGCATGAAAATGCGGTCCACGTTCTGGATGGTCGAAAGGCGGTGGGCGATGACGATGGTGGTGCGGTGGCGCACCAGCCGGTCGATGGCCTCCTGGACGAGCTGTTCGGACTCGGTGTCCAGGGCGCTGGTGGCCTCGTCCAGCAGCAGGATGGGCGGGTTCTTGAGGATGGCCCGCGCGATGGAGATACGCTGGCGCTGCCCTCCGCTGAGCTTCAATCCCCGGTCGCCGATGATCGTCCGGTAACCCTGCGGCAGGCGCAAAATGAAGTCGTGGGCATTGGCCGCCCTGGCCGCCGCCTCCACCCGTTCCTGGTCCATGTCGCGCAGCCCGTAGGCGATGTTGTTGAACACGGTGTCGTGGAAGAGGATCACTTCCTGGGTCACGATGCCCATGTTGCGCCGCAGGCTGGCCAGGTTCAGCTCCCGCACGTCGTGGCCGTCGATGAGCACCCGTCCGTTGTCCGGATGGTGGAAGCCGGGGATCATGTCGATCAGCGTGCTCTTGCCCGAGCCGCTGCTGCCCACCAGGGCCACGATCTGCCCCTGCGCCACCGTCAGGCTCACGTCCCGGAGCACCGGCTCGCCCGGCACGTAGGAGAAATCCACGTGCTCCAGTTCGATGTGGCCCTCCACGCGCTCCAGCTTCAGCCCCGCGTCCTTGTCCGCCACCTCCGGCGGGGTATCCAGGACGGCGAAGATGCGGTCGGCCGCCGCCATGCCCGCCTGGATCTCGTTGTTGACCTGGCCGAGGCTCTTGATGGGCCGCACCATGGAGAAGACCACGATCAGGAACACCACGAACAGGTCCGGCGCCATGATCCCGCCGGTGAACACCTTGCTGCCCCCGTACCACAGCAACACCAGGCCCACCAGGATGGACAGCTGCTCGGTCAGGGGCGAACTCAGCTTCATCACCCAGTTGAACTTGAAGATCTGCCGGAACAGCTCCTGACTCTGGGCCAGGAACTTGCGGTTCTCGAAGTCCTCCATGGCGAAGGCCTTGATCACGCGGATGCCGTACACCGTCTCCTGCAGGGTGCTGGTCAGGTCGGCCATCTGCTCCTGCTGCCGGGTGCTGAGCTTGCGCAGCCGCTTGCCGATGCGGATGATCACGCCCAAGCTCAACGGCAGCAGCACCGCGGCCATCACCGTCAGCTTCCAGCTGAGGATCAGCGCCACCGCCAGGTACATCACGATCTGGATGGGATCCTTGATCAGCTTGGTGAAGCTAAGCGAGACGCACTGCTGCGCCACCAGCACGTCGTTGGTGGCGCGGCTGATCAGCTCGCCGGCCTTGTTGCGGTGGTAGAAACCCAGGGGCAGGGCCGTGAACTTGACGAACAGCAGGTTGCGCAGATCGCGGATCACGGCCTGTCCCACGTAGGTCATGAGGATTTCCTGCAGGTAGCCGGCGATGTTCTTGCCCAGAAAGAGGAAGAAGATGGCCAGGCAGACCCGCAGCAGGCGCTCCTCGTCGCTGCCCTGCAGCAGGGTCTCCTGCACCCGCACGGCGAACTCGGCCTTGATCCTCTCGACCCAGCCCAGGGACTGCTGGATGTCCTGGAGCCGGGCGCGGGCGGCGTCGGCGCTGTCGGCCGCCGCCGTGTTCAAGGGAACGGTCGCCGGCGTCCCCTCGGCGACCAGCGCAGGCTGGGCCTGGTCATCCAGGAACAGGGCCTTGAGGAAGGGGGAAACCATGGTGATGCTCAGGACGCTGAGCACCGAGAACAGGACCATGAACACGATGGACAGGGCGACTTGCCCCAGGTAGGGCCGGATCATGCGCAGCATGCGGCCGTAGGTGTTCATCCGGTCACACACCCCCGCCCAGGGCCTGGGCGATGGTCTCGATCATGGCGGCGAACTCCGCCTGTTCGTAGCCCTGGGACTGGAACAGGATCCTGCCGTCGGGGCCGATGACGTAGCTGCGGGGGATGTAGGCGGCGGCGTACTTCGCGTAGGAACTGCGGTCCGGATCGATGGCCACCGGGAAGGTGTAACCCTTGTTCCTGATCCAGGGTTCGACCACCTCGCGCTTTTCCGCGCGGGAGACGGCCACCATGGCGAAATCCGCGTCCTTGAAACGGTCCCACACCAGCGACTGCAGGAAGGGCATCTCCTCCACGCAGGGCGGGCACCAGGTGGCCCACCAGTTCACCAGCACCACCTTGCCCCGCAGGGCCGACAGCGTGAAGGTCTCGCCGTCCAGCCGGGTGACGGTGAAATCGGGCGCCATGTCCCCGACGCGGGTCAGGGTGGCGGCCTGGACCTCGGCCTCGGGATCCTGGTGACCGGACTTGGTTTTCGCGCAGGCGGCGGCCAGCACGACGCCACAGACCGCGGCCAGGACGAGGGTGGTGCGTAACGAACGGATCATCTGTTTCTCCAGGCAGCGGGTCGGTCGGTACAGCAGACCGCAATATAGTCAATCCAATGCCCGGTGAGAAACCTGCCGCGGTGTTGGGCTAACCTGGGTAATCCATGAAGGAGCTGCTGCGGATGGTTAACGGGGCGACGGGAACCTCCGGAAAAAGTAAACGGCCAGCATCAACAGGGGATGATACCAGCCGTTCAGGAGATGTCCAGGGGCATAGCCCGAATTATTGAATCGCTACGCGATCCCGCAAGGCGATGACATGAAGGAGCTACTGCGGATGGTTAACAGCGCGACAGGAAAGGCGTTCTCGGATTTGCTCGGTCAACGTACCGCACCGGGTACGCCTCCCTCGCAAATCCTTGCGAGCCCCTTTCCTGTCGCGCTG
>JALUJS010000206.1 GCA_027056825.1 Candidatus Krumholzibacteriia bacterium
ACCTGCACCCCGTCCCCGAACTCCCGGTGCAGGGCGTCCGCCGCGTCGATGAGGTGGACCACCCCCTTGTACGGCTTGATGAACCCGAAAAACAGCACCAGCCGGCGCCCGGGATCCAGTCCCAGGGCCTGCCGGGCCTCGGCGCGGCTCTTGCGCGCCCGGCCCGGGGCCCCGAAATCGTAGACCGGGTGGGGCACGTCGCGCACCCGGGCCGGATCGGTCCCAGGCAGCACCGCGAAAAGGTCCCGCCGCACCTGGTCGCTTTGGGCGATGTAGCCGTGGCCCGTGGCCAGGGCCTTGCGGGTCAGGAACATCCCCAGGGGATACTTCTCGTGCGGGATGACGTTGTCCAGCAGGTAGATGATGCGCATGTCCGACCGCCCGCGCAACATGCGGGTCACCCCCCAGAACCCCGGCGCGAAGAACGGCAGCCAGTACTTGATGACCACCGCCCGGGCGCCGGACGCGGCGATGTCCCGGGCGGCGCACCGCCAGCTCCACGGGGACCACGGCACGAAACGGGGCGTGTTGGCGTGGTCCAGCCAGGGCGCGGTCTCGCCCTTCTGGGTGGTGCCGGGAAAGAGGAAGCCGGGATACTGGGCGGCGAACGACGACCAGAAGACCTCGTGGCCGGCCTGCTCCAGGGCCCGGGCCAGCAGCCCGTAATAGGTGACGATGCCCCCGCGGAACGGAGGCGCCGGTCCGAGGAACGCCAGCTTCATGCCCGTCCCGCCAGGTCCAGGACCGCCTGCAGGGCCGTCTCGGGCCGCAGGGTCTCCAGGCAGAAATCCTCGCGCAGGCAACGGGGCTGGAAGAAGCAGGTGCAGGGGCTCGCGGGCGCCAGGATGCGGCCCCGGCCGTACAGCTCGAACTCGTGGGGGTTGAAGATGTTGTTGAACAGCACCAGCTTCTTGCCCAGGCCCAGGGCGATGTGCATGGCCATGGTCACGGCCGTCACCACGATCTCGCAGCGGTCCATCAGCCCGATGAAGGTCTTCAGGTCGAAATGGCCGGGATAGACCGCGCCGGTGGCCGCCGCCAGCCGGCGGTTGCGCTCGTCCTCGTCCGGCCCGCCGAGCAGCACCGGCGTCAGCCCGGCGTCCTGCAGGCCGCGGGCAAGGGCCGCCCAGTACTTCTCGGGCCACAGGCGGCTGGTCCAGCGTCCGCCGCAGCCGGTGTTCAGCCCCACCAGCGTTCCGTCCGGCAGGTCGAACTGCGGCGCCGGTTGCGGCCGGTCGAGGATGTATTCCTCCCCGCTGAACTCGTACCCGCAGATGGCGAAGATCTCCTGGGGGTAGCTCAGGGTGCAGGCCTGGTTCACATCGTCGAACAGCCCGGTGTGGAACTTGGCCTCGGCCGCGGCCGCCTGGGCGGCGGAAACCCCCTCGGTCACCGGCCGGCAGAACCCGTCGCGGTCCAGGGTGAACCCCCAACGGCGGGGGGCTGTGACCTCGGCGGCCAGGGCACAGGCCTGGCGGTCCTTGTCCAGGTTGATCACCAGGTCGAAGTCCGTGTTGCGCAGCCAGACCAGGGTCTCGGCGTCCAGGCGCGCGACATCATGCACCCGGGAAGGGACCAGGTCGGGAAAGTCCGTCACCCAGGTGAGCGCGTGGTCCGGATAATCACGCAACAGGGGATGCAGCAGCGGGGTGGTGCGGATGACGTCACCCGCGGCGCCCAGCTTGATCAACAGGATGCGCCCGGCCCGCGGAGCGAAACGGTCGCAGCCGTCGCAGTGGACCCCGGTCTCCTTGTGGGGCCGGCAGGGCACGTGGCCCCGGAAGTGGATGCAGTCTCGGCGGATATTCTCCATGCGCGCTCCCGCTGGGGACCAACTAGTGATCCGGATGATCCTCGATGGCCTTGAGGTTCTCCCGCGCCTGCAGATCCAGCCCGCTGGGCAGGCCCTCCTGCAAGGCGATGGTGAAGGCGCCGCGTGCCTGGTCGGTGTTTCCCATCTTGCGGTACAGGCGGCCCATGTGGAAATAGATCACCGCTTCCTCGGCCTTGCTGCGGGCCAGCCCCAGCGCCGAGGTGAACGCATCGACCGCCTCGAAATCCCGGGCCTGCATGTCCAGCGCCCGGCCCCGCAGCAGATACAGGCGGCTCTTGGCCCGCACCGTCAATCCGGACATGCCCAGGGTCTCGTCGCAGACGGCCAGGGCCTCGCCTCCCTTGCCTGAGGTCAGCAAGTTGTCGATCCGGTCGAGCCTCGCGCGGATCCGCGGATCCAGGGGGGCGCGCAGGACCACCAGTTCCGACTGCAGGTCCTGGGCCAGGCGGCGCATCTCCGGGGGCAGTTCCCCGGCCAGGGCCTCCTCCACCAGGGCCGCGGCCCGCGTGTAGTAGTGGCCCTCGCGCAGGAAGCTGGCCAGCAGGACCTTGGCCACGCCGTCGGTGTCGTCTTCCCGCAGGGCCAGCTCGCACTGCTTCTGGGCGTCCAGCCGCCGGCCGGAGGCGAAGGCCTCCAGGGCCCGGTTGACGTGGTAGCTGTAGGCCGCGTGCACCTGGTCCCGCGGCGGCCCCAGGAACTGCACGGTGAAGGTGGCCTTGTCGCGGCGGTTGGTCAGCACCACGATCAGCTCCTCCCCGCGGCCCCACGGCACCCGGACCTCGTGCCGGGACTCGTCGGTCCGGTAGTAGAGCAGGGACTCCCCCTTGACCCGCAGGACGCTCAGGTCGCAGTTGTGGTCCTGGCCGTCCACCACGAGCATCCAGCTGCGCACCTGGATGTCGTCGAAGGACACCCGGAACTGGAAGGATTCGTCGGGTTCGAGGGTGAAGGTCTCGGTGTGCCAGGTCTCCCACCGGTACTGGGCGCGGGCGGCCGCCGGCTGCAGCGCCAGGACGGCCAGCAGGACCACTGCGGCATGAAATGTGCGATTTGCCCACGAAATCCGCCTGTGGCGCGTCATAATGAACCGTCCCGGTGGCAGGGAATGATTGCACGAACGCCCGCGTCGCTCCATACTCGCACGCGAATGTACCGGAAGAGTACGGGCAACTCAAGCGGGCAGCTTGCCTTTCCAAAGGAGTGATCATGCACGGACGATGCCAACGCGCGGACCTGGGCCTTGTGACCGCGGCCCTGATCCTGACCGTGGCGATCTCCCTGTTCCCGGCGCCGCCGGCGGCCCGGGCCCAGACCCAGGACGGATTCGCCCAGCCGGTCACCCTGCGCGTATTGAACGCCACTTCCGGCCGGCCGGGCGCCGTCGAGCGTCTGACCATCGACTACATGACCGCGCGGCCCAACACCATTGCCGACGTGCGCCCCTCCGGGTCCGTCTTCACCCTCCCGTCGGTGCCCCTGCGGGACGGCGGGGAGTACATCGTGACCGCCTGGTGGCAGAATGTGCCGTACTGGTACTCCTTCCGCGGCAGGCAGATGGCCGCCGACACCCTGACCATCCACGTCTTCGACACCACCGGTGACCTGGCCGCGGTCAGGGTCACGGGCATGAACATCGTGGTCCAGCGCCGGGGCGAGCTGCTGACCCTCGAGTACCTGCTGAAGCTGGACAACGCCACCTCGCCCCAGATGACCGTGCTGGATTCCAGCGGCACCCTCACCCTGGCCGTTCCGGCGGACCTCGATCGCCCCGAGGCCACCTATCGCCGCGGCCCGCAGCCCACGGAGATCCCGGTCACCTCCGCGGGGGCCTCGTTGCGCCTGGCCGTTCCCCTGACCTGGGGACAGAACACCGTGCATCTGACCGCCGCGGTCCCCTGGCATGACGGCCTGGAACTGCCGGTGGGTCTGAACGTCCCGGTGGACCAGTGGAGCCTGCTGCTGTCCCCGGACGTGATGGAGGCCACGGCCCCGGACCTCATGCCCGACGCGTCGGCCGATTTTCCCGGGTACGCCCGCTACCGGGGCCCGCAGCTCGAGGCCGATCATCCCCTGACCATCCGCATTGCGGGGGGCCCGCGGGACGCCTGCGCGCAGGGGAACCTGTTCTCCGCCGGCGAGGATTCCACCGCCGCGGAAGACGCCGCGGCGGCCGGTCAGCCGGCTTCCGGCGGCGCCGGCCTGCCCCTGCGCCTGATTTTGATCCTGGCCCTGGCGGCCCTGATCCTGTTATTTGTGGCCAACCGCCGCACGCGGTCCTGAGTCCCCGTCCACCCCGCGGCCCGCGCCGCCTGCACTGGAGTCCGTGATGTCCGACAAGATCGAGCTGACCCTGGGCCACAGCCCCGACCCCGACGACGCCTTCATGTTCTACGCCCTGGCCAGGGACAAGATCGACACGGGCCCCTACCGTTTCACCCACGTGATGGAGGACATCCAGACCCTCAACGAGCGGGCCACGCGCGGGGAGCTGGACATCACCGCCATCAGCATCCACGCCTACGCCTACGTGCTGGACAAGTACGCCTTGCTGCCCGCCGGGGCGAGCATGGGCTTCGGCTACGGCCCCATGGTGGTCGCCCCGCGGAAGATCGCCCCGGCCGACCTGAAGGGCATGACCATCGCCGTGCCCGGCAAGATGACCTCGGCCTACCTTGAACTGCGCCTGGCCATCGGTGAGTTCGAGGCCGTGGTGGTGCCCTTCGACCAGATCATCGACCGCGTGGTCAGCGGCGAGTTTCCCGCCGGGCTGATCATCCACGAGGGGCAGCTCACCTACGCGGACGCGGGGCTCGTCGAATGCCTGAACCTGGGCACCTGGTGGTGGGAGACCACCGGACACAGGGACTGGCCGCTGCCGCTGGGCGGCAACGCGATCCACAAGAAGCACGGCGACAAGATGAAGGACATCAGCGACATCCTGACCGCCAGCATCCGCTACAGCCTGGACAACCGCGCCGACGCCCTGGCCTACGCCCTGGACTGGGCGCGCAACATGGGAACGGAGCTGGCCGACGAGTTCGTGGGCATGTACGTCAACGACTGGACCCTGGATTACGGGGACCGGGGCCGGGCGGCCATCCGTGAACTTCTGGATCGCGGCCACCGCGCGGGACTGATTCCCGAAGTGAAGGAACTGGAGTTCGTGGCGGGGTAATTCCCCACGGACGGGGCATCCCCGTGTGGGAGACCGGATCGTGACCAGGCGGAAATCAGGGAGCCGCCGAATCCGCGATGATCTCCACCTGCCCCCGCCCTTCGGATGCATCCTGCCAGGCGGCGAGTCGGCGGTCGTACTCCGCCCGCGCCCGGGCGAGTCTCAGGCCGAAATCCTTGGCCTGCCGGTTGAGAATCTCACGCTCCTCGTTGATGGCCCTGACCTCCTGCAATTTCCTGTGGTACACCATTTTGCCCGCCAGGTAACTGCCGGCCACGAGGGCCAGGCCGGACAGGAAGACTTCCTGCGACGGGTAGTTCGGATCGTCGCGGAAAGCCGTGATTCCGATGAGCCCGGAGGCCAGGGGGAAGATCAGGAAGGTCTGGGCCAGGGAATTGAACCGTGAACGCGCCTTGTCGGCGATTCCCTCCTCGAGCAGGGGCACGGTCTTGACCAGCGGCGGCAATCCAACCATGTCCCTGGCCTGATGCACCCACATCATGGGGGCGTGGACCTGGTGGCACTGGTCACAGGCCGTGCGGGGACGGACCTCCTTTTCCCGGAGATGGGCCGCCGGATCGATCCTGCGCACGGTGATCCCCGGGTCTCCCTTCCGGTCCTGGTCATGGCAGGTCAGGCACAGCACTGGCACCCCCTGCCCGGAAATGACCGGCATGGCGCCGATCACCCGTCCATCGGCCACGTGCACCCCCGGGGCGTCGTGGCACCTCTCGCAGGAGACACCCCGATGCACACCCTCGGCCTGGATCCGCGGGATGCGCGGATGGCACTCCAGGCAGGAGTCGCGTTCCCGCACGACGGCCTCGTCCTCCATCTCAAGGGTCGTTCCGCCTGTCGCGAGCTTCTCGGCCTGGGCCCGCAATTCAGCCGGGTCGGGCGGCTGCGGCGGGGTTTCGAGCAGGATGAACTTGAGTTCGACGGTTTGGCCGGCTGCGACCTTCAGGGTGTGGTCCAGGGGCTGGTAGCCTTCGGCATTCACCTGCAGGGTGTGTTGCCCCGGGGCTACATCCAGTTCCGCGGGCGTGCTCCCGGCCACGATCCTGCCGTCCAGGCGGACGGGCTTCCCGCCCGGGTCCGAGTAGACGACGATCCTTGCTGCCCCCGCCGGGAGCGCATCGCTTCCGGCCTGCTCACGTCCCGCAGCAGGCAACGGAGCCGTTTCGGCCACCATCAGGAAACACGCCGCCAGCAGGACGTGCCTGGTCATGGTTCAGGGGTGAAACCGGCCCCCTTCAGGTAGGCCTGAAGAAGCGGATCCGAGGTGATGATGTAATAAACCGGACCTCTGGCCGGGGCCAGGGAGTCGCCGGATGCAGTTTCCAGAGGCAGGGCCGTGCTGAACTTCACCGTGGCGAGGATTTCCAGACCGGACCCCTCCTGCGCGGACCGCCAGGCATCCTGATCCAGCAGGCCGTCCGGGCCGTAGGCCCAGTAGATCAGCTTGTCGTGGGCGGTCGTCGTAGGCTCTCCGAACCGCGTCATGAGCCGCCCCACCATCTCCCGCATGACCGCCCTGTCGGCTTTCTCCTCCCGCCTGAAAACGGCCAGCACGAGGCCCGAATCTTCATCCACGACGATCGTTTCCCGACCGCGTCGCACATGGACTGTGCCGGGATAGACGGCCGCCGCTCCCGCCACCCGGTCCCTGGCGATTTCCTCCGGGGTCAGACGCGAACCGATGACTCCGGCGGGGGAACCGAGGCGAAGGGCGGCCACCCGGTCGGCCAGCCCCATCAGCGTCGCAGGCTCGGAGCCTTCGGGCACAACCCCGGCCGCCGCGGGCAACACCCACACGGCGGCCAGGATGGCAATTCCCCATGCCCTGATCCGGCTCATCAGGCTCTACCGGCCCGAATCCTTGAACCACTGGTGCTCAGGCGCCGTCAGGACCTTGGCGATGGCCTCGTCGAACACCGCCTGCTTGCCCTTGGCAGCCGCCAGCCGTCTCAGCTCCGGCAGGAACTCGTGGTAGAAGTTCTCCGCCACTTCGTACAGACCGTGCCAGTGGGTGTAGTCGGGAGCCATCTTGGAGGCGCCCACCCGGGCAGTGCGGCCTTCATGGTGCCACAGCTCCCACCAGGCCCAGCCCAGTTTGGAATCGAAGAGGGGATCCTCGACCAGCCCCTCGCTCCGGGCCAGGTCGAAGAGCTTGCGTGCAGGCTTGGCGAATTTCTCGTTGTAGGTCACGACCAGTTCGTCGAACTGCTTGTAGAAGTTGCCGACCACCTGGACGCCATGGCACTGCTTGCAGACGATCTGCATCTCCTCGCGCCGCATCTCCCAGGTCTTGACCTCGGTCACCTCGCCGGTGACCTCGCGCTTCTCCCATTTGTCTCCGGCCAGGACATACTTCTCGTACCTGCGCTCCATGCCCACCATGGGCGGGTTGTCGCCCGGCATGTCGACCTGGTCGCCGCCGGCGAACGTCACGCGGTTCAGCTTCCTGGAGACAGGCTCGCGCAGGTTCCAGGAGATCCGGTCGCCCACGTTGTGGGTGTTGGCCGTAACCGACCCGTCCGCCTTGAGGGTCGAACCCATATGGCACGTGGCGCAGGTCGGCGCAGTGTAATAATCCTTGCCCAGCACCCACTTGCCCGATTTGAGGATGTTCATGCCGTTCATCCCCCGCTCGCGCACAGAGGAATAGTAGGCGATGCCGTGCTTGGACTCCCGGTAGGATTCGAGCTGGGGATGGTCCGGCCCCAGGTGGCACTTCCCGCAGTTCTCCGGCTGCCTGGCCCTGGACGACAGGAAGGAGTGCTTCCCGTGGCAGGCGTTGCAAGAGCCCAGGGTGCCGTCGGGGTTGACCCGGCCGATGCCGGAATTGGGATAGGTCGCCGGATCGAACATGACCGCCTGGTTCTCGTTCAGCAGGGCCTTGCCGCTCCCGTCGGTCAAGACCCGCACCACCGAACCGTGACACTGCCAGCAACCGCTGGCGGCATCGGCCCCCGAATCCATGGAGCAGACGACCTCGCCCAGCACGTTGTCCAGGGAGGCCATGATCAGCCCCGCGGTGGCGTGGTGCGAGGACTCCATCTGCTTGGCCTCCTCCTCATGGCAGAAGGCACAATCCCGGGGCGACTGCACGGTCTTGATGAAGGCTCCCTCGTGGGTATAGCCCAGCGGATCATCGGGTTCGGCGGCATGGCAATTGAAGCAGCCGATCTGTCCGTCCTGCGCGGCGGCGTGGGGAGAGTTCTTCCACTGCTGGACCAGGGCGTTGTTCTCCTTGAGGTGACAGTTGATGCACTTGACATTTTCCTCCTGGATGGCGGTGCTCGTCACGTCTTTGGAGGTGGTGGTGGTGGCCGGAGCCCGTCCGGAGAACAGGGTCGCCGCCAGGGCCAGACCTGTCGCCCATCGCCAATGCTTCATCTCGATCCTCCAGGTTCAGGGTTTGATCCGCATTCATAGACGGCGCCATGCGCCCTGTCAATTGCCGATGCCCAGCCGGCGGTCCGGCTCCTCATCCCGCGCCGAAACGACATGCAGGAAATCGTTGACCTCCCGGGGCCAGAAGGGAAAGATCCGCCCCAGCACGAAGAGGATGACCAGGGGCAGCACCATCAGGCCCAGCGCCACGAATCCCCCCTCGCGTCCCACCCAGCCGGGACGGAACATGACCATGCCTCTTTCGCTGTGGGAATACAGTTGCCCCCCGATGACCGTGTTCCAGCGCATGAAAAAGACCTGCAGCAGGATCAGCACGGCGCTCAGGGAGCCCAGGACGGTCCGCGGGCCCGGTCCGACGCGGCCCAGGATCAGGATTCCCAGCAGCAGGGTCGGAACCACCGACAGGATCAGAACCTGCCAGATCCAGAAGCTGGACCACAACGGACCCCAGAGCAGAAGGCGCAGGGCCTCCCAGCTGTCGGTTCCCATGTAGGCCTGGAACAGGACCTCCAGCATCTCCAGGGAGAAGGTCAGGGCGAAGAATCCCCACAGGTACTTCAAGCTGGTATCCACGCAGGCCTGGCTCACCGGGCGACCGCCGATGCGGTTCAGGAGCACGTAGGCCAGCATCACCCCCGCGACCCCCGAGCAGCAGGCCGACAGGACGAAGACCACCGGCGTCAGCGGGGACGCCCACAGGGGATTGGCCTTGATGCCCCCGAAGATGAATCCGACATAGCCGTGCAACAGGATCGCCAGGGGAATGCCCAGCCTGGCCAGGATGGACATGATCCGTCGGTCCAAGGCAAGAGCCTCAGGTGACAGGTCGTCGCTGGCCATGGTCAGCAGCCCGTAACCCAGGTGCTTCACCCCCCGGGAACGCCGCCAACGCTCGACGAGGTGCGGCCGGTAGAGGAAGAAGATCTCCAGCGCCAGGACGATGCCATAGGCGGCGTAGATGTATCCGAAACCCGCCATGGCCGAGGAGGGGTTGGGCGTCAGGAACATGCTGAAGGCGCGGCCGGGGTGGCCCAGATGCACGAGCAAAGGGAGGGAGGCGCAGACCAGGAAGGCCAATGCGAAGAGCAGGGCGAAGGAGGCCACCGGCCGCAGGCTCTCCACGCCGAATACCCGGTACAGGGCCGAGACCAGGAACGCACCCGCCACCAGGCCGGTGATGTAGGGATACAGGACGATCATCAGGCTCCAGTGGACATGCAGGTCGTTGGGAAAGACGTAGCCCACGGCGCCGACGGCGGCGGGAAAAAGCATGGTCATCAGATGACCTCCCGGCGCAGGCCCAGATAGTAGAGGGACGGTTTGTTGCCCATCTCCGGCTTCAGGACCGCAACCGCCTCGGGTCGGCTCAACAGACGGCCGACTTCGGAGTCCGGGTCGTCCAGGTCCCCGAACATGCGCGCCCCGGTGGGGCAGGCGCGCACACAGACCGGTTCCAACCCCTTGTGGACGCGGTGGAAGCACCAGGTGCATTTGCTCGCGGTCTTGTGCAGGGGATGAAGGAAGCGGGCGGAATAGGGGCAGGCCTCGACGCAATAGGCGCACCCCACGCACCGCTTGGCGTCCACCAGGACGAAACCCTCCCGGGAGCGAAAGGTCGCTCCCACGGGACAGACCTGCACGCAGGACGGCCGCGCGCACATGTTGCAGAGCTTGGGAACGAAGAAAAGGTCCCGCGCCACGCCGGGACAGGCTTCCGGAAGCTGGGCGAATCCATTCAACCCTCCCTGGGGCGAATCGACGTGCACCTCGTCCAGGCCCTCGATCACATACCGCTCGACCCAGGTGCGATAATAGCCGTCCGGGACCATGAACTCGTTCCTGTCGGCGACGCAGCAGGTCCCGCAGCCGATGCAGCGGGTGACGTCCACGACGAAGACGTAACGCCTGCCCGCCGGATTGTTTGACGTCCCGCCACCTTCCTCATCCTCCTGGGCGCCGGACAGCAGTCGGGCCGCCCCCATGGGGATCACCAGCAACAGGGATCCCCCGACGGCCCCCGAAAGGACCAGGCGCAGGAACCCGCGGCGCCGCAGGTCGGCATCCCGACCGCCTTCCGGGCCGTTCCCGCCGGAAGCCGTCCTAGCCGCCATCGCTCACCCCCACCATGGCCCGCGCCTCACGCACCCACTTCAGAGGGGCATGGACGTGGTGGCACTGGTCACAGTCGTGATCAGAACGCACACGAAGCTTATCCAGGTGATCGGGGCCCTTGATCAGCTTGATGATCTCCGGGTCGACCGCGACATCCATCTGCCGGTGGCAACGCATGCACGAGCCGTCCAGGGCCTCCCCGCACGGACTGGACATGCCACCGATCACCATGTCGTTCAGGAAATGATCGCCCCCCACGGCGTGGCAGTTCTCGCACAGCAAAGCCTTATGCTCCCCCTGCTCATGCAGCTTGCCGATCAGGGGATGGCATGGCCGGCAGGAATCATTTTCCTGCACCCGCACGGCCCGGACTGCTTCCTCCTGCACCGCTCCCGGCCGGTACAGCCCCTCGCTGCCGTAGCCTTCGGGCAACAGGACGAGCCTCGCCACGATGCCCAGCAGGATCAGGCCGAGAATACTCAACAGGATCCTGACGACGTGGACCCCATGGGCTGGCCGGAACTCCACTTCACCCATCTCCCTTGCCTGCCCGCGCATGCGGGGGTGCAGATGGCGGAACTCTACCATAGACCCGCAGGATCATGCCAAGGTGGTTGCTCCTCACCGCGATTCGATCACCCGGGTCAAGATATTCCCTATCCTTTCGATGGGCTTCAATTATGAAACATCAACAGCAGCCAATCAAGGGGACTTTTGGTTTTTGGCTTATTATCATTACAGTTAGGCATGTTTCGTCAAATGGTTAACATCAATACCGACTCCTGTTTTCATAAATTGTCCGGTCATTTCCGATCATCCTTGACATCTCGTTCTCCTATAGAAATAATTGGATATGTCCAGGTTGTGCGGAATGGAATCGAGTTCCCGAGACACCTCATTCAATCGGAAATAAGATTGCATGGATCCAGGGGAGAGCGACGGTGACCAGATTCAAGCTGTGGGCCAGGCCGGCCGGCCACCCGGCCCTCGCCCTGATCGTCACGGCGGCCCTGGGGGGAGCCTTGGCCTCCGCCCAGACCTCCCCTACGGTCCTGCCGGACGGCACCTACGCCGCTCCCGCCGGAGTGGAACGGACCGGGACGGCCCGGACCATGATCCAGGCCCGGTTTTTCGATCCTGACACGCAGCCGGCTTCCACCTTTCTGGTCACATTCAAGTTGCGGCTGCCCGACGATACATCGGAACTTGTCCTGGTCCAGGATGCCGCCGACGGGGCCGCAGGAGTCACGATCACCGACCAGGGAGGCGGCAACTACCTGGCCTCCGTGGACTGGGATCCCCCTGACGCCCAAACCATCGGTTTCTACGACCTGTTTTTTTCCGTCGCCGACTCCAGCGGGACCGCTCGCGACGGTTTTGCGAACAACCTGGACGAA
>JALUJS010000207.1 GCA_027056825.1 Candidatus Krumholzibacteriia bacterium
CGCGACGGCATCGACGCCGGCCGCACGAGCCTGAAATGGCGCAACCCGGACAACGCCCCCGATGCCTGGGAAAAGGGGATCCTGGTGAAATTCGAGGCCGAGAAAGCGGCCGGAGCCTCCAACCTGGACCTCGAAACCTGGACGGTGGTCTCCGGGGACGACGGCGCGCGCACCTTCCGTTACATGAAGGCCATCCCCACCCTGCCGCTGTGCCTGAAATGTCACGGCGGGAATGTCGATCCGGAAGTGGCCGCGAAGATCGGCGCCCTCTATCCCGAGGATCACGCCACGGGTTTCGGCCTGGGGGACCTGCGCGGGGCGTTCACGGTGAGTTTGCCCCTGTCCGCTCGCACGGAGAGGGACTGACCGGAGGGGATCAGGTTTCCGCCATGGGCGGCCGTTTCCCGGAAGATCCCGCCAGCAGCAGCCGCGGACTGAGCACCAGAGCGCCGCCCAAGGCGGCGAAGGACAAGGCCAGGGTGAAGGCCGTACCCGCTTCCATGTCCTCCAGCAGAAGCTTGGCGCAGCCGAACAGCAGCACCGGATAGACCAGCCAACCGAGTTCGCTGAGATGCAGGCGCCGGGACAGCCAGGCGAGCAGGATCGCAGTCACGGAGACGACCAGGGTGCGGCCGAGGGCCAGGCGCGCCGGGTCCGCAGCCGGTGGCAGGCCGGTCAGTACTGCGGCCAGGATCATGACGGCCAGGTAACCGGCGCCGGCCAGCAGGATCGAGGCCAGCACCAGACGGGGCAGCCTGCGGGCGAAGGGGATATCCCTGCCGCGCTGGGTCAGGGTGAGCACGGCATAGGCGGCGGTGGCGGCCAGGAAGGAAAGGGCCGCCGCCGTGGAAAAGGATGGCCACTGCGAATCCGGGGGCTGCAGGAAGGCCTTCAGGGCGGACAACAGCAGGCCCGATTGCACCGCGGCCATGGCCATGTAGACGGCGGCGTGGTAGCGCAGGGTTACCCGGCGGAAATGGCCTCCAAGGGCGCTGGCCGCCAGGCCGAGACCCAGCCAGAACCAGGTCAGCCACGGGCCGTGAGCGATGACCAGGCTGCCGAGGAAAAGGAAGACCAGGGCCAGGGTCGCGAAGTAGAAGAACGCGCGACCCCTTCCGTGGCGGCTGGAAACCACGGTGAAGGCGATGGTGTATCCGGCCACCGCCCCCAGCAAGGCCAGGCCGCCGATCAGGCCGGTGCCCGAAGCCTCGGCCCGGGCGATCCGGATGATGCCCCCGAACCCGATCCCGACCACCGCTGCGGACTGGACGATGTCGAAGACCTTGACGCCGCGGCCCTTGACCAGCGCCCGCCAGCCGAAGATCAGCAGGTAGACCAGCATGTATATCAGGCACAGGATCTGGACGCTGCCCGGCTGAAGACCGCCGCCCGCTTCGGGCGCCGCGTCCGATGCCAGAAGGATCGTCCTCAGCAGGACCAGCCCCAGGGCGGAGGCCGCCGCCCAGCGCAGGAGATGCCAGCCCCTGCTGTAGGCCAGCAATGAGGTGACGGCGCCCAGGGCCAGCAGGATCAGGATGAGGACGGCGTCCTGGCCGGACCGGTTGAGCAGGGCGAAGATGAGGGCCAGCGCTGCGAGGGTGAATACCCAGGCGAGGCCGCGCAGATGATCCCGCCAGGCCACGATCAGTCCCGTGGCGGTCACCAGGACGAGAAAGAAGGCGCCCACGACGCCAGGTATGATCTTCAGGGTTGCGACGGTTTCGAAGATCAAGGGAAATGCGATGACCACGGCGGTCAATCCGTAGGCGAAGGCCCCTGAGCGGTCGTTCTTTCGCATCGCCCGCGGCACCAGCAGGATGAGGATGATCCCGAGGGCCACGCCCAGGGCGGCGCCCAGGGCCGGGGGGATCGTCTTTGTGTCCGCGGCGAAACGCAGCAGGAAGGCGATGGCCAGGATCATGATGGAACGGCCGGTCAGGGCCAGCAGATGATTGAAATCCGCGCTGGGAACACTGGGCGGCTGGAAGGGAATGTCGGCGGCCGGCTTCTGGTCTGCCGTCGCGGCCGCCAGCGGGGGCCGGGACGGATGGTTTTCCGGAACAAGGTGCGCCTCGAGGAGCCGCACCCTCGTTTCCAGTTCCGACAGGGAAGCCTTGAGGGCCTGGATCTGGTCAGGCAGATTGTCGGGTGTGGGATCGTTGTTCATGACAGCTCCCGTTTTCCGATTCAATGGTGAAGGGGTCTGTCTTTCCCTTAGCCTGCATTATTGGATCGCGTAGCGATTCAATAATCCGGGTTAATAATGCGGGCTAGCCCGCACAAAAACCTATCACGGTAATATGAGATAGGTCAAACCATGCCTTGTGGTTATGATTTTGGTTCTTGAATTCAATATTGTCCCGCGGGCGGAAACCTTTTCCGGAACCGCCGGAGTAATGTATAGTTTCAAGGTAGGTGTTGATCGGGAGCCGAACCATTGTTCCCGGCCGCTTGTTTTCAGGATCCGTGCGCGTGTGCGGACCCGCCGGCGGACCGGTTGACAGCAGGAAGGACCGAGCCATGAAAACCCTGAGGATTCTGATGATTATCGTGGCGGCGGGGTTCGTCATGTTCGCGCGTCCCGGGGCGGCTTCCGAATGCATGGAATGCCACAGCTCTCCCGTGTTCCGGGTGCAGCACAAGAGCCTCTTCGATTACTACACGGAATTCCGGAACTCCATCCACGGCCTGGCCGGACTCGATTGTGCGGACTGCCACGGCGGCGACACCACGACCCGGGACATGAAGAAGGCCCATGTCGGCGTGAAGGACCGCGTGCGCTACGACCGTATTCCCGAAACCTGCGGCGCCTGCCACGAGAACCAGCAGCGGGCCTTCGTGACCAGCGACCACTATCGGATCCTCAAGGACGAGGGCACGGCGCCCAACTGCGTGACCTGCCACGGGGCCATGGAGATGGACTTCATCTTCGCCGGGCGGGTCAAGAACACCTGCGCCTTCTGCCACAACATGGAAACCGGCAACGCGCCCGAGATCCCCGACCGTGCGGATTACATCCTCAGCAAGATCAACATCATCAAGGGATACCGCAGCTACGTGGAGACGAACGCCAAGGACAGGGAACTCGTGGGGGAACTGGCGCAGGCCTACCAGGAACTGTCGGCCAAGTGGCACCGGTTCGACCTGACCAGCGTGGAGAGGGACACGAAGGAGTTGCTGGGCCGCTACCGGACCGCCAAGGCCCAGGCCGTCAGGGACAAGCGGCGGCAATGATTCCGTTGCGCCGGAATCTCAGACCAGTCGTGTAGGTGCGGCTTTTTCCGGGTGCAGGCGCAGGATACCGGTCTCGATGTCCACGGCGTGCTTGATGAGGATCGTCATCACGAAAATACCTATGGCCCAGACCCCCAGGGCCACGCCGACCTCGTTGAGAGTGGGATGATATTCGATGATGTCCCCCAGCGGGGTGGGGGTGAAGCCGGGCACCACCAGACCCATCCCTTTCTCGATCCAGATCGCCACGATCAGCATCACCAGCGGCGCCAGGCGCACCGCGGTGCCGCGGTGCTCCAGCTTGCGCGAGATCAGCGCCAGCAGGGCGGTGATGTTCAGAACGATGGAGGTCCAGATCCAGGGCACGAGCTGGTTGTGGCCGTGCAGTCCGAAGAACAGGTAGCGGGCGCTGGCGACATGGGCGCTGTGGGCGTAGAACTCGGTGAAGACCTCGCTGATCAGCAGGAAGACATTGATCAGCCCGGCGATGAGCACCACCATGCGCAGAAAGCTGATGACGCGCTCCCCCAGGGGAAACGCGGTCCGGCGCTTGACGATCTCCAGAACCAGGATGATGAACGCAGGCCCGGCGCAGAAGGCGCTGGCGATGAAGCGGGGGGCCAGGATCGCGGTATTCCAGAAGGGCTTGCCCGCCAGTCCGGTGTACAGGAAGGCCGTGACGGTGTGGATGCTGATGGCCCAGATGATGGAG
>JALUJS010000208.1 GCA_027056825.1 Candidatus Krumholzibacteriia bacterium
GCTTACACAGTTCATTTGACACACCCCCCCCTCACCGAAAAATATCCACCCTCCGCCACGCCCCGGACGCGAAGCGCCGGTACAGCGCCAGACCCTGCAGCAGGTAGCAGGCGGTCGCGCCCATCCACGCCGTCTCCACGTTGCCGCCGCGCTGGACGATGAGATACCAGGTCAAAGGGATGAACATCCCCCACATCAGACCGAGGGTCACCAGCATGGTGTAGCGGGTGTCGCCCGCCCCGCCCAGGATGCCGCTGCTGAGCATGCGCACCCCGTCGAAGATCTGGAAGACCGCGGCCACGACCGCCAGACCCGCGCCCAGGGCCAGCACGGCCGGATCGTTCGTGAAGACGCGGAAGATTTGGTGACGCAGCAGGATGATCACCACCGCCAGGGACAGCGAGTAGTACAGGCCCAGCTTGTAG
Organism: Candidatus Krumholzibacteriia bacterium; assembly: GCA_027056825.1. Classification (GTDB taxonomy): domain Bacteria; phylum Krumholzibacteriota; class Krumholzibacteriia; order LZORAL124-64-63; family LZORAL124-64-63; genus JAHJTW01. The sequence goes on from JALUJS010000208.1 coordinate 426, forward strand.
GTCTGCCGCCCGTAGCGGGCGGCCATGTCCGCATCGCCCGCCCCGATCCAGTTGCCCACGAGCACGCTGGCGGCCGTCGTCAATCCCCACAGGGGCATGAAGCTGAAGGACAGCAACTGGATGGTGATCTGGCTGGCGGCCAAAGGGACCGCCCCGGTGGTGCCCACGAAGACGGTGAACATCAAAAAGCCGCCCATGTCGATGAAACCCTCCCAGGCGGCCGGGGCGCCCACGCGCACCATGCGCCCAATGGCGGCCATGTCCACGGCGCGCGGGCGGTGCAGCCGGTACCGGTGGCGCAGGTGCGGCGCCAGGGCCCACCAGGCCAGGGCCACCGCGTTGACGACCACGCCGCAACTGGTGGCCATGGCCGCGCCCTTGACGCCCAGGGCGGGGACGGCCAGCCAGGTCCGCCCCGCCAGCGCGAAGCCGCCCCAGCCGAAGATCAGCCACACATCCAGCACGAAGTTCACCAGGTTGCCGATGATGCCGGCGTACATGGGCACCTTCACGTCCCGGCGGCCCTGGAAGAAGCCCATGAGGGCGAACCCGGTCTGGGTGAACACGGCGCTAAGGCTGCGCCACTTGATGTACGTGTAGGTGAGAGTCTGCACTTCTGGCGGGTTGTGGGTCAGGGGCATGAGCAGGTAGCTGAAGTACCCGAACACGGTCAGCGCCAGGCCCGAGACCGCCGCGATGTACAGCCCCTGCCAGGCGTAGTGACCAACGCCCTCGTCGTCGTCCTTGCCGTGGGACTGGGAGACGAAGGTGCCGGTGATGCGGCTCAGGTTGTTGAACAGGGAGTACGAGGCCCAGGTGAGCATGCCGCCCAGGCCGGCCGCCGCCAGGGAAACGCTGTCAACCCGGCCCAGCAGGGCGGTGTCCACGGTCCACATCAAAGTCTGCGACAGCATGGCCAGGATGGTGGGTGTGGCCAGGGCCATGATCTCGCGGCCGTGATGCACCGTCAGCAGGGCGCGCGGGGATTTCCGGTGGCGTTGAGCGGTGTTCAGGGTCATCATTCCTTGTCGAGTGGTCGCCATGGGTGACGGGAGATTCAACCTACAGGAGAGCCCCCTGATGTCCAGCCTGCTTTCGTGCGCCCCAGGTCCCCTGCAGGGCGCCCTGTGCGTACCGGGGGACAAGTCCGTTTCGCACCGCGCGGCCCTGTTCGGGCTGTTCGCCACGGGACCGTGCCGCGCCACCGGTTGGCTTGACGCCGCCGACACGCGCAGCAGCTTGGCCGCGGTGCGGGCCCTGGGCGCGGAGGTGTCCTACGCGGACGGGGTGCTGGAAGTTGCCCCCGGCGCAGGTCCGGAAGCCCTGGCTGTGCGCGGCGAACCGGTGGCCATCGACTGCGGCAACAGCGGCACCACCGCGCGCCTGCTCCTGGGCCTGCTGGCCGGTTGGTTGCCCCCCGCAGGACCGGGCGTGGTCCTGTCCGGGGACGCCTCCCTGAGCAAGCGGCCCATGGCGCGGGTCATCGACCCCTTGCGCGACATGGGCGCGGACATCACCTGCCTGGAAACCCCAGGCCGCCTGCCCATCCGGGTACGGGGAGCGAAACTGACAGCCGCCGAACACCATTTGCCGGTGCCTTCGGCCCAGGTCAAGACGGCGCTGCTGCTGGCGGGGCTGAACGCCGCCGGCCGCACCGTGGTGCGCGGGGGCGGCGCTTCGCGCGACCACACCGAGCGCCTGCTGCGGGTCATGGGCGTGCAGCTGGAGGACCTGGGCGACGGGGATCTCGCGGTCGCCGGTGGTCAGGTTGCGGAACGATTCGATATCGCCGTGCCCGGCGACCCCTCCTCGGCGGCGTTCTTCCTGACCGCCGCGGCCATGATTCCCGCATCCCGGGTCACGGTCACCGGCCATGCCCTGAACGAAGGCCGCGTGGGCGCCTTGCGGGTGCTGCGCCGCGCCGGGGCGCAGGTGGCCATCGATCGCGCCCGGGGCCCGCGCCAAGGGGAGATGCTCGGCGATGTCACCGTGGCGCATGATCAGCCGCGGCCGTTCGTCATCACCGCAGAGGAGATCCCCACCCTGGTGGACGAGATCCCCGTCCTGGCGGTGCTGGCCACGGCCCTGCCCGGCACGAGCGTCATCAGCGGCGCGGCCGAGTTGCGGGTCAAGGAATCGGACCGCCTGGCGCTCATGGCGGCCAACCTGAAGCGCCTGGGCGCCGAGGTCACCGAGTATCCCGACGGCCTGGAGATCACCGGCCCCGTGCGGCTGCGCGGAGGGACCGACGCCGACCCGGTGGTGCTGGAAACCGCGGGCGACCACCGCATCGCCATGGCCATGGCAATTGCGGCCTTGACGGCCGAGGGCCGTTGCGCGCTGGACGATCCGGGGTGCGTGGCGGTATCCTATCCGGACTTTTTCACCGCCCTGGACGGGTTGCTGAACCGGGGCTGAGCGACGGAGAGAACATGCTGCGCTATCTGCTGGCCGGCGAGAGCCACGGACCCGCCCTGGTGGGCATCCTCGAGGGGTTTCCCGCGGGCCTGGTCATCAAGGAGAGCTTCGTCAACGGTGAGCTGGATCTGCGGCGCCAGGGTTACGGCCGTGGCCTGCGGGTGACCGGCATCGAGACCGACCGGGTGGAGTTCCTGTCGGGGTTCTGGAAGGGCAGGACCCTGGGTTCGCCCATCTCCTTCATGATCCGCAACAAGGATTTCGAGCTGCGCAAGGGCAAACCGGCCCAGAGGTGGCGGGTGCCGCGGCCCGGCCACGCCGACCTGCCCGGGGTGATCCGTTACGGCTACAGTGACTGCGCCCCGGTGGCCGAGCGGGCCAGCGCGCGTTCGACCGCCGCCTATACCGCCGCCGGGGCCTGCGCCAAGGCCCTGCTGGCGAAGTTCGGCATCACCGTGCTGTCCCATGTGACCATGGTGGGCGGGGTGGAGGCCACGCCCCAAGAGCCCACTGTGGCGCGGCTCAAACGCATCCGGAAGAACCGTCCCTTGCGCTGCCTGGACGCGGCCGCGGAAAAGCACATGGTCGCGGCCGTGGACCAGGCCATGGCCGACGGCGTGACCCTGGGCGGGGTGTTCGAGGTGGCGGCCTTCGGCGTGCCGGCCGGCCTGGGCACCTACGCCCACCTGGACCGGCGCCTGGACGCCCGGCTGGCCTGCGAGGTCATGGGCATTCCCGCGGTCAAGGCCGTGGAGATCGGCGACGGGGTGGCGGTGGCCGGCGAGGACGGCCGCACCGCCCACGACGAGATCCACCCCGCCGGGCGCGACCGCGTACGACGCGACACCAACCGCGCCGGCGGCCTCGAAGGCGGCGTGACCAACGGCGAGCCGGTCATCGTGCGCGGTTTCGTCAAGCCCATCAGCAGCCAGCGCCGCCGGCTGCAGAGCGTGGATCTGCGCACGGGCAAGGCCGCCCGGGCGGCCTGGGTGCGCTCGGACACCTGCGTGGCGCCCGCGGCGGGCATCGTGGCCGAGGCCGCGGTGGCCTGGTGCCTGGCCGAGGCATTGACCAGTTTTCTGGGCGGAGACAACCTCGA
>JALUJS010000209.1 GCA_027056825.1 Candidatus Krumholzibacteriia bacterium
CTGCTGGAACTTTCGGCGGTGGACGTGGGTCCGGTGGGCAAGGACAACACCTACGGATCGGGACGCCTGGACGCCTGGGCGGCGGTCAAGTCCGTGCCCGAGTACCGGGCCGCCAACCTCAGCCTGGTCGGCGTCCTGCCCGATTTTTCGGGGGACCAGGTGCTGGATCCGGGGACCACGAGTCCCGTGGCCTTCACCCTGGCCAACGTCAGCCCCGTGACCGACGCGCTGAATGTCACCGCCGGGCTGGCGGTGGTGGGTGATCCCTACGTGAGCGTCGTGGATGGCGACGGCGCCTTCGCGGACATGGTCGCCGGCGGCGCCAAGGCCGACAACACCGCCGACCCCTTCGTGCTGTTCATCGATTCCCTGGCGCCCCAGGGCCACGTTTTCACCATGCTGCTGACGGTCAACAGCGGCGAGTTCACCGAGACCTACGACGTATCGTGGTTCGTGGGATTGCCCGAGTTCCGCACCCACGACGCCGGCCGCGTCTACCTGACGGTCACCGACCAGGGGTCCCTGGGCTACATGGGCCAGGATGGTGCGGCGGGCGAGGGCATGGGCCTGATCGGAGAGCCCAGCAGCCTGTTCATCGGCTCGTTCTGGGCGGGCACCGGGCCCGACCTGGTGAGCAATCGCGACTACGACGGCCTGGGCGAGGAAACCTCCGAGTGGGTCGTCTCCACGGACAAGGATGACAACGGGCGCGTCCGCGACGATTCGCCGGGCGACGGCAGCCAGGTCTACCGCGCGGTGTTCCGCGACCAGGGCCACGTCTCGCCCCTGCCGCTGCGGGTGGAGCAGGCCAGCTACGCCCTGACCGATAGCCCGGGCGACGAGTTCGTCATCCTGCAGTACACCCTGACCAACGAGGGGGACCTGCCCCTGTCCGGTCTCTACGCCGGCGTGTTCTGCGACTTCGACGTGGCCTCCGACGGCATGGACGTGGGAGATACCGACCAGGACCGCAACCTGGCCTGGATCTATCCGGGCCAGGGTCCCTGCTACGGCGTGGCCCTGCTGGACACCCTTGCGGCGGTCAACGCCACCCTCATCGACAACCAGGTCCACGTGTATCCGGAGAGCCGCATCAACGACCAGGACAAGTTCGACCTGCTGAGCGGGGCCCTCCACACCCCGACCGCCACCGTGGGCGGCGACTGGTCCCTGCTGGTCTCGGCGCGGGTGGACCTGCAACCGGAGGAAAGCCGCACCATCACCTTCGCCATGCTTTACGGCGATGATCCGGATGATCTGCGGGCCAACACCGACGCGGCCCTGGCCCTGTCCCTGGCCGACGGCCCCCTGACGCCCGAGGTTCCGGTCCACCTCCTGCGGCTGGACCAGAACACCCCCAATCCCTTCAATCCCACCACCACCATCAGCTTCGAGCTGGCCGAGCCGGGCCCGATGGAGCTGGCCGTTTACGACCTGCGCGGCGTCCGCCTGCGCACCCTGTGGCGGGGCGAGCACGAGGCCGGAACCGGTGCGGTGACCTGGGACGGCACCGATGACGACGGCCGTCCCCTGCCCAGCGGCATCTACCTCTACCGCCTGACCACGGGCCTGGGCGACCAGACACGCAAGATGACCCTGGTGCGGTGAGCACCTTCCCTTTGCCGGGTTACGACGCCTTCCATGCCCGCGTCAGCGCCCCAGAAACTTCAGTAACTCCGCGTGGAAACGCTCCGGCTGGTCCAGGTAGCAGGGATGTCCGGCATCCTTCAGGATGACCTTGCGGCCGTCGGGGACGCCCTCGGCCAGCACCGCGGCCAGCCTGACCGGCACCACCCTGTCGTTCTCTCCCCAGATCGCCAGCACGGGCACACGGATGTCCCCCAGCCGGTCCTGCAACTGCGGGATACCCACCGGGGCGACGGCCACCAGGCCGGCCAGGCGGTCGGAGCTCCGTACCGCCAGCGGCAGGCTGAAGCGCCCGCTCATGGACGGTGAGACGATCACCGGCCTACCGCCCAGCGAGTCGATCACCGCCAGCAGGAAGTCCGCCGGGGCCAGGGTGGAGGGTCCGGATTCGCCGAACCCCGGCAGGTCGATGGCCACGGCGCGGTAGCCCGCGTTCGCCAGAACATCCAGGGTGCCCAGCTTGCGCCAGGTGTCGGCGCTGAAGCGGGCACCATGCAGCAGGAGCACAAGCGGGCCGGTGTCCGGTCCGGCCGTGAACCCGTGCACCGACGAGCCGGCCACGGTGAAGGTGCGACCGGTCGCCGGGGAGCCGGACGCGGAGGGATGTTCCGCCGCGGACGGGTGCTCGGCCGCGGCGGCGAGGGCGATCAGGCCCGTGAAGGCCACGACCATGCCCGCAGGTGTGACGCGTCTTCGGACGGATGTCATTGTGGGCCTCCTGGTTGTTCCGGGGGAGCAACCCGGTTACCATGGAGAATAACAATATCCCCGGCCGGTGCAATGTGGACGCCGGTTCTCGGGACCGTCTGGAGAGCCTGACCATGCACGAGATGACCATCGTCGCCGGAATCCTCAGGATCGTGGAGGATCAGGCCCGCGCCGCCGGAGCAAGCACCGTCAACACCATCGAATTGGATATCGGGGATCTGGCGGGGATCGAGATCGACGCCCTGCGGTTCTGTTTCGAAGCCGCGCGCAGGGATACCATAGCCGCGGACGCCGAACTGGTCATCAACCGCATTCCCGGCCGCGGCCATTGTCCGCAGTGCGACATCGACGTGCCGGTGGAGTACCATGTCGCGGTCTGCCCCGAGTGTGAACAGGCCCTGGTGGAGGTGTTCCAGGGCCGGGAATTGAAGGTCAAGAGCATCAATGTGGACTGAAGGGAAGTCGTGAAGCGTATCATCGTCACGGTAATCCTCCTGGCCCTGGCCGTCGCGGCCCGGGCCCAGACGGATCGCCTGATCCCCTTCGCCGTCGAGGACCAGTTCAAACAGGTCCATACCGAAGCGGAACTGGCCGGCCGGGCCGTGGCGCTGGTCTGGTGTGACCGCGGGAGCAGGGCGCTCAGCGCGGCATGGGCCGATTCCCTGTCCGCCGCCTTTGCGCGCGGCCTGCCGGAGGACGCCTGGCAGGTGCGCGTGGCGGCCCACACCAAAGGTGCGCCATTCTTCGTCAAGGGCAGGATCAGGGGCAGCTTCAGCCGGGATCCCGCCAACTGGGCGCTGCTGGACTGGAAAGGTGTTTTCCGCGCCGCCTACCACCCTGTGCAGGACAGGATCACGATCCTGTTGTTCGGGCCCCGGGGGGAGCTGCTCGACCGCTGGTCTGGCGGGGGGGCGGATGCGGCGGTGGCGGCGGAATTGACCCGCGTGGCCGCGGTCGCCCTCGCGCCGGAGGATGCGCCGCCGGAGCCGTCGGAATTTCCCCTGCTGCTGGCCCGGGCCGCGGTCGAGCGCACGCGGCACCGGGTGGTCTACGATGGAGCCTACTACCGGATCCCCTATCCCGGCGGCGATCCGCCCGACAGTATCGGGGTGTGCACCGATGTGGTGATCCGGGCCTACCGCGCCGTGGGTATCGACCTGCAACGTCGGGTCCACGAGGACATGACCGCCCATTTCGACGCCTACCCCGACCGCTGGGGCCTGACGCGGCCCGATCCCAACATCGACCACCGCCGGGTGCCCAATCTGCAGGTATTCTTCGCCCGCCACGGTCGCTCCCTGCCCGTGAGCGGGAATCCTGACGACTACGCGCCGGGCGACATCGTGACCTGGGTGCTGCCCGGTGGCCTGCCGCACATCGGCATCGTGGTGGATCGCCCCTCGCCTGATGGCCGCCGCCCGCTCATCGTCCACAACATCGGCCGCGGCCCCCGGCTGGAGGATGTGCTGTTCCGGTTTCCCATAACCGGCCACTACCGGTATGATGGTTCCAGGTAGCGGACACGAAAGGAATCCTGGCATGAAAAAGACCAAGCGGTTGCTGCTGGCCACCGCCTTGTTCGGGCTG
>JALUJS010000210.1:0-613 GCA_027056825.1 Candidatus Krumholzibacteriia bacterium
GATCGAGTGGACGATGGCGCAATTCTTTCAAATACATCCGGATAATCCCCAGCCGCGGCTCATCCGCCAGGCGGTGGAGATCCTGCGCTCGGGGGGCGTCATCGTCTACCCCACCGACTCCAGCTATGCCCTGGGCTGCCAGGTGGGTCAGAAGGAGGCGCTGGACCGGATCCGCCAGATCCGCCGACTGGACGAGAAACACAACTTCACCCTGGTCTGCCGGGACCTGTCGGAGGTCTCCCAGTACACCAAGATCGGCAACTCCCAGTACCGGCTCATCAAAAGTCTCACCCCCGGCCCCTACACCTTCATCCTCAAGGCCACCAAGCAGGTGCCCCGCCGCCTGATGAACCCCAAGCGCAAGACCATCGGCATCCGCATTCCCGACAACCGCATCGCCCTGGCTCTGGCCGAGGAGCTGGATGAGCCCATTCTCAGCAGCACTCTCATCCTGCCCGGGGACGACACCCCCCTGGCCGACCCCTGGGAGATCAAGGAGCTGCTCGAGCACCAGGTGGATCTCATCATCGACGGCGGCTACTGCGGCTACGAGCCCACCACCGTTCTGGTGATGGAGGACGAGGAGGTGCAGGTGGCGCGCAGGGGCAAGGGG
>JALUJS010000210.1:623-1217 GCA_027056825.1 Candidatus Krumholzibacteriia bacterium
TCCCTGTTCGGGTAGGGGCGGCTCGCTGCCGGCGTGGATTTCCGCGATCAGCCGGAGGGCGTTGCGGCCGGGGCGCTCCCGGTGGCGGCTTTCTCCCGCCTGTCGTGATGGGGGTCGCCCACCGGGGCGGACAGGGCGTCGGCCACCAGCTCCGGCAGGTTGCCGGCCGTGAGCGACTCCAGGAAAGCGACCAGCGCGTCGATCTCCTCCCCGGACAGGTGGAGCGGATGCAGGCGCGGGTCCAGCAATGGGTTGGGCCGGCCGCCCCGGTTGTAGAACTCCACCACCTCGCGCAGGCTCCGCAGGGAACCGTCGTGCATGTAAGGGGCTGTCAACGCCACGTTGCGCAACCCGGGGGTCTTGAACTTCCACCGGTCCGCCGGATCCTGGGTGATTTCGTAGCGGCCGAGATCGGTCGGCGGCGGATTGCCCACCTGCTCGATGATCCCGGTCGGCACGTTCACGAACACCCCGGGTGCCAGCTGCACCGCTTCACTGCCCTTCCCGTCCGCTCCGGCCGGTTCGAAGCCGACCCCGGTGTTGTGCAGCTGCTGGTCGGTGAACAGAGCGTGGTCGGCCTCCACAGGGTGACAC
>JALUJS010000210.1:1227-3942 GCA_027056825.1 Candidatus Krumholzibacteriia bacterium
CGGTGAACAGGGCGAATCCCCGCTTCACCTTTTCGCTCACCGCGCTTTCGTCGCCGCCGAAATGCCAGCGATCGAAGGGCGAGTCGGCGGCATTGAGGGTCATCTGGTAGGCGGCCAGGGCCTCCCCCAGGTTGTTCATGTCGGCCTCCTCTCCATCGAACGCCTTTTCGAACAGGCCCCGGTAGTCCCGCAGGCTGCGCACCCGGTCCAGGACGAAACCCACGGAAGGGTTGCCCATCTCGTTCCGGGCCAGGAGCGGTCCCCAGACCTGTTGCGAGAGGCGGTTCTCGCGTCCGTCATGGAACAGCAGGCGGTTGTAGGCCGCGTTCAATACCGTGGGCGCATTCCGCCGCACGGTGCGTCCCTCGATGCCCACCGCGGTGGCCATTTCATTGCTGGTGAAGCCCTGCTCGGGGATGTGGCACATGGCGCAGGAGATGGTGTTGTTCAGGGACAGCCGGCGGTCGAAGAAGAGCTTGCGCCCCAGGGCCACGGAGGCGGGGTTGAGACGCACCGGTTCCCGCCGTGGCAGTGGCGGCAGCCCCAGGGGCGGCCGTTCCGCGAAACGCAACAGGTTCGCCGCCCGCCCCCGCCGCTTCTGCAGGGCCCGGGAGCGGGTGCGGTAACCCGGATCCTCGTAGCCCGCCTTGGCGTCCCCCGGGCCGAGCCTCGCGCCGCCGGCCTGGCCTTGCCCGCCCCTGGCCGATGGTGGCCCGGCCTCTTCCTGCAGCAGGGTGTTCAGGTCGGCCAGGACCAGGTCGGCATGCAGGAAGGAGACGCTGTAGATGTTGCGGATGCGCTTCTGGGGATCGATGAGGAAGACCCGCAACACGTGGGAGATGTCCCCCCGGTCCTGCCCGGGCGTGGTCAGGACGCGCTGGATCTCCTGGCCGTATGCTTTCAGCAGGGGGGCCAGGGCCGCTTCCCCCTCGGTGGTGAGGAACCGCCACTGCACTTCGTGTTTCATGGCGGGCTGCCCGTTTCCGTGGCCGGCCTCATGGTGCCGGTGGCCGCCGGCGTTCATGTTGGCGGCGTATGCCTGCAGCGCTTCCGGCGTGTCCCGGGCGGGATCGAAACTGAGGCTCACCAGCCGCAGGTTGCGGGCCAGGGCAGGGTCCCTGGCCATCCTGGCTTTCAGCTGATGGAAGACGAACATCGACAGGGGGCAGCCGTTGACATCGTCGCAGTGGCTGTAGAAAAAACCCAGCAGGGCATAGCGGTCCCCCAGGGCCTGGTGCAGGGAAAGCCGCTTGCCGCTGAGGGCGTCTATGACCGGCCCGTCGCCCGCCGGCGCGATGGGAGGCAGCCGGTAGCTTCCGGGTGCCGGAACCGGGTAGGCGAGCTTTCCGTACCCCGGCGCCAGCGGCTGGGTTTCCGCCGCCGCGGGGCCGGAAAGGCCTAGAATGAACGCAAGCAGTACCGGGAGCGTGCGCATCTTGTCACTCCTGCGCGGCTTGGACGGATCCGCCCCGCCCGGTGGCGGAGCGGGGAGGCTCACCTTCCTGCCGCCGCCAGCCGGCGTTCGGCGGTCTCCGGGGCGGCCTTGGCGTAGAGCGAATAGGCGCCGAAGCGCATCTGGTGCGGACGGCCCAGTTTCCGGGCGGTGAAGTCGATGGCGAACTTCGGCTTCAGCTCTTTGCCGTCCCATTCGAAGGCCTTGAAGAACTGTTCGTTGTTCTCGCCCTTCTTGTCCCAGTTGGAAAGCAGCGAAGAGGTGAAGTAGATGCGTTTGCCGTCCCAGCTCTCGGAAGCCATGTTCACCTGCCTGCCGATCACTTTTTCGTACACCTGTTTGGGGTGCATGGGATCGGAGAGGTCGAACAGGCGGGTCTTGCCGTCCATGAAGGTGTTGACCCAGAGTACCGAGTCGTCAGCGGCGATGGAGATGTCCACCGGCAGGGGGATCTTGCTCGGATCACCGATGTCGGCCACCGCCTTGGCCTGCCACTGGCCCTGCCCGTCCTCGTAGATGAGCCAGATCTTGGAGGTGAGGGCGGTTGTGGTGACGCACCAGTTGTGAGTGGGTTGCCAGGCGCAGCGGATCTCCAGTGGCGCGCCAGGGACGTCCAGCACCTTTTTCGGTTTGCGGGTGTGCAGGTCCCACACCACCACGGTGTTGCCGAAGCGTTTCATGGCCTCCTTGTCCTTGAGCATCTTGCCGAAATCCATCATGTAGTTGGACCACCCGGTGAAGGAAGAGGTGATCATCACGTTCCGCCGGGGCAGGACGCGCACATCGTAACCGTAGCCGTCGGCATACTTGCCGGACTTGACCGCTCCGCGCAGGTCTTCGTCGGTGGGCATCCAGTGGGTGGCCACGTACCGGCCCTCGTTGCTGTACTCCACCAGGGCGGTGCGCCCACCGTGGTCCCGGTTGTTGGACAAGCCGGTGATCATCATGCGTCCCGGCAGGGCGTAGGTGGTGTGGGGGCCCACCACGCCGCCGCTGCTGGCCACGAAATCGTCGATCACGCGTACCAGTCTGGGCCTGGACGGATCGCTGTGCACATCGAAGATGAAGATTTTGCTGGTATCCAGACCGCCGGCCCAGAGATAGCGCCGGTCGTCGGTGAAACCGGAGTGGTGGGCCTCGTTGCGTCCTCCCACCGAAAGGGTGTGCACCACCTTGCCGTAGTTCGGGGACTTGGGGTTCACGTCGATGGTGACCAGCTTGTCCTGGCCGTCGCCCAGTCCCTCGACGCCCAGGGTCCAGAC
>JALUJS010000211.1 GCA_027056825.1 Candidatus Krumholzibacteriia bacterium
ACATCACCGCCACCAGCAGGGGCCAGTTGAAATCGGCGATGAGGGTGGCGCCGGTGGCCGGATCGTCGCCGGTGGCCAGCACCGAGTAGAAGAAGCGGATCATCAGGGCGAAGCCCGCGGCCTTGGGACCGACGGAGAACAGGGCGCTTACCGGGGTTGGCGCGCCCTCGTACACGTCGGGCGCCCAGTAGTGGAACGGCACCGCCGCGATCTTGTAGCTCATGCCGGCCAGGATCAGGACCGCGGCGATGAGCAGGCCGAAGGGGTCGGCCCCTCCGGCCAGGAGCCCGGCGCGGATCCCGGTGAAGGTCAGCGACCCGGTCATGCCGTACAGCAGGGACAGTCCGTACAGCATGATGGCGCTGCTGACCGCGCCGAAGACGACGTACTTCAGGGAAGCCTCGGTGCTGCGCAGGCTTGAGCGCATGTAGCCGGCCATGACGTAGCTCACCAGGCCGACGCCTTCCATGGACAAAAAGAGCATCAGCAGGTCGCGGGCCTCGGCCATGACGCACATGGCCAGGGTCATCAGGGCCGTCAGGTAGTAGAACTCGCCTTTGTTCTCGCGGCGGGGGCCCATGATCTCCTCGCTGGTCCAGGCGAACAGCATCGTGGCCAGGCCCGTGAAGATGAACACCAGCCGGAAGAACCCCGCCAGCCCGTCCACGACCATCAGCTTGCCCATGATGGTGTGGGCCGCGGGATCGGCGTGCAGCATGGACGCGACGGCGTAGCTCCCGGCGGTGACCAGTCCGAAAACCGAGATGGCGAACGGGATCCCGGGCCGGCGGCCGCGGGCGACCAGGTCACCCAGCAACGCCGCCAGGAAGGTCCCGCACAGGACCGCCTCGGGGATCCAGTGCCCCATGTCCGACCAGGAGGGAATGTTCAAAAGTTCCATCGCGGAACGCTCCTTGGGCAGCGCCGGCTCAGCCGGCCACCACCTTGATCAGGTTGTTCAGGGACACCTTCATCAGATCCAGCACCGGCATGGGATACACGCCCAGGATCAGGACGATCAGGCCGATGGGCACGAGGGTGAACATCTCGCGGCCGCTGATGTCGGGCAGATCGTCGTACTTGTCGTTCTTCGGGCCGAGGAACACCCGCTGCAGCATCCACAGCACGTAGGCCGCGCCGATGATGATGCCCAGGGCGCTGATCATGGCGATGGTGCGGTAGACAGGGAAGGCGCCGATGAAGATCATCGCCTCGCTGACGAAGCCGCTGAGGCCCGGCAGGCCGATGGCCGCGAACAGGGCGAAGCTGAAGACGCTGGTGTAGACCGGCATCTGCATGCCGAGACCGCCGAAGCCGTTGATCTCGCGGTGATGGGCGCGGTCATAGATGACGCCCACGCAGAGGAACATCATGGCGGTGATGGTGCCGTGGTTGAACATCTGCAGCACGGCGCCGTTGAGGCCGGCGGTGGTGAACGCCGCCATGCCCAGCAGCACGTACCCCATGTGGCTGATGGAGGAGTAGGCCACCAGCTTCTTCATGTCCGTCTGGGCCATGGCGCAGTAGGCGCCGTAGAGGATGTTGATCGCCCCGAAGATGGCCAGGGCATAGCTGAACCACTGGGCGGCGTCCGGCAGGATGGGATAGCTGATGCGCAGCAGGCCGTAGGTGCCCATCTTCAGCAGCACGCCGGCCAGGATGACGGACACTGCCGTGGGCGCCTCGACGTGGGCGTCGGGCAGCCAGGTGTGGAACGGGAAGATGGGGACCTTGATGGCGAAGCCGATGAACAGGCCGATCCACAGGATGTGCCGGACGTTGGTCGCCTTCAGCCACTGGCTGTGGTTGGTCTGGTCCATCATGTGCAGCATGTTGAAGGTGTGGCCGCCGGTGACCGGATCCTGGACCTGCAGGTAGAACGTGATCATGGCCAGCAGCATGAGCACCGAACCGGCCAGGGTGTACAGGAAGAACTTGATGGCGGCGTATTCGCGCCGCGGCCCGCCCCAGATCCCGATCAGGAAGTACATGGGCAGCAGCATCAGCTCCCAGAACAGGTAGAACAGGAAGAAGTCCAGGGCGCAGAACACCCCCATCATGGCCGCCTCGAGAATGAGGAACAGCGCGAAGTAGCCCTTGGTGGCCTTCGCGATGTTCCAGGAAGCGATGATGCAGAGGAACGAGAGCAGCGCCGTCAGCAGCACCATGGGGACGCTCAGGCCGTCGATGCCCATGAAGTACTCGATGTTGAAGCTCTTGATCCACGTGTAGTGCTCGACGAACTGGAACGCGGCGGTGGTGCGATCGAAGTTCATGAACAGCTGCACGGCCAGGATCAACGGCACCGCGGCCGCGGCCGCGGCTACGGTCTTGATGATCTCTTTCCGTTCCGCAGGAATGAAAGCGATCACAGCCGCCCCGATGACCGGGAAAAAGGTCATCCAGGAAAGAATGTGCTCACCCATGCGTGGCGCTCCTCTCGGGGGTACTCGGAATCAACCCGGACATTACAGAACCTTGTAGACCAGGATCAGGACCAGGACCGAGGCGCTGGTGTACACCAGGTAGGTCTGGATCCGTCCGGTCTGGATGCGTCGGAAACCCTCGCCCGCGCCCTGCAGGACCGCGGCGACCCCGTTGACCGCCCCGTCCACGACGTAGCGGTCGAAAAGGCCCGAGGTCCAGCTCATGGCGCGTGTCAGATAACCGGCCCCGTTGACGATGCCGTCGATGACGTATCGGTCGAAGCCGGCGCAAACGGCCGCCCACCACAGCGTGAAGCGGTAGACGGTGGCCGCGTAGAACTCGTCGAAGAAGTACTGCCCCTGCAGCACCGTGTAGGCCCCCTTGAAACGGGCCTGCAGGGCGGCGGGATCGATCATGTGCTTGAAGTAGATCCACCAGGCGCCCCCGATGCCCAGGATGACCATGAGGATGGACATGATCATGGCCCGGACGTGGGCCGTGTGGTGCACGTCGTGGTGGCCTTCATGGGCGGCGTCGGCGTGCTCGCCACCGTGGGCCGCGGCGGCATGGGCCTCTTCGTGACCGGCGGCCGCGACATCATGCCCGAGCTCATCCTGCGGGGAGACGGCCAGGGCGTGAACCGGTGCACCCTCCTGACCGAGATCGAACTCCGCGGAGATGGCCGCCACGTCGTAGGGGGCGGCGAAGCGGCTGAACCAGCCCTTGTCGGCGGTCTTGAAGCCGGAGACGGCGATGGACAGGATCGCCAGCACGATCAGGGGCACCGTCATGTTCCAGGGCGACTCGTGGGCATGGTCGAAACGCTCCTTGTCCGCGGGTTCGCCGAAGAAGGCCCGGAAGGTCAGGCGGAACATGTAGAAGGGCGTCAGCACCGCCGCCAGGATCCCCAGGATGAACGGGATGTACTGGCCGCTGGTCATGCCGAAGGCCAGGGCCGAACCCAGGATGCCGTCCTTGGAGTAGAAGCCCGAGAAGCCCGGCACGCCGGACAGGGCCAGGGTGCCCACCATGAAGGTCCAGAAGGTGATCGGCATCTTGCGGCGCAGGCCGCCCATGTCGGTGATCTCCTGGCTGTGCACCGCGTGGATCACCGAGCCGGCCGTCAAAAAGAGCAGGCCCTTGAACATGGCGTGGGTGGTCAGGTGGAACATGGCGTTGACCGAATCCCCCGCGCCCAGGGACATGACCATGTAGCCGAGCTGGCTGAGGGTCGAGAAGGCCAGCACCCGCTTGAAGTCCGTCTTGACCAGGGCGATGGTCGCGGCGACGAAGGCCGTGATGGACCCCACGTAGAGGATCACCAGCAGGGCCGTGGGGCCGAACAGGGGGAACAGGCGGGCCACCATGTACACGCCGGCGGCCACCATGGTGGCGGCGTGGATCAGGGCCGAAACGGGCGTGGGGCCCTCCATGGCGTCGGGCAGCCAGATGTGCAGGGGCATCTGGGCCGACTTGCCCACGCAGCCCATGAATAGGCCGACGCCATGG
>JALUJS010000212.1 GCA_027056825.1 Candidatus Krumholzibacteriia bacterium
ACCCCGACGGCCAAGCTCTACCTGGATTTCGGGCTGGCCCCGGTGCTGGAAAACGTGCGCAAGCTCGGCATCACCACCGAGCTGCCGCGGGTGCCGGCCCTGTTCCTGGGCGCCGGAGAGGTCACCCTGAGGGAGGTCGTCGGTGCCTACAGCACCTTCGCCAATCACGGGATATACGTGGAACAGCACCTGATCGAGAGGGTGGAGTCGGCGTCGGGCGAGGTCCTCTTCCAGAACCAGATCCACCAGCGCGAGGCCATCGATCCGGGCGAGGCCTACATGATGACCAACCTGCTGGAAACGACCCTGAAGAAGGGCACCGGCGCCAGCGCCAAGTGGCGCGGCTTCACCAAGACGGGCGCGGGCAAGACCGGCACCACCAACGAGAGCACCAACGCCTGGTTCTGCGGCTTCACCCCGAGCTTCTGCGGCGGGGTGTGGGTGGGGTTCGACCAGGCCCTGCCCATGGGCCGCCGGGCCACCGGCGCCCGCATGGCCCTGCCCATCTGGGCGAAGTTCATGGGCAAGATCACCGACGAGAAGGGCGATGAGCCGTTCGTGCGTCCGCCGGGCATCGTGGAGAAGACGGTCTGCCTGCGCTCGGGCAAGCTGGCCACCAGCCAGTGCGACTCCACCGCCGTGGAGGTCTTCCTGCCGGGGCACGTGCCCCAGGAGGTCTGCGACCTGCACGGGGGCGGCGCGGTGTTCGACGACGACGGCTTCTGACCCGGCGGGGCGCCCGTTTCCCGCTCAGTCCACGCGGTCCAGGATCAGGTCGCGGGCCGCAACTTCCCGCTCGCCGATGCGCAACGCCGCGCGCACCCGCTGGGCCGCGGCCTCGGCCTCGTCCCGGCGGGGGCAGAAGAAGCGCGCCAGCACGTCCCCCTTGCTCACCCTGGCCCCGATGCGCGCCAGGAAATCGATGCCGCTGGTCAGGTCCAGGGGATCCTCCACCCGGCGCCGGGCCGCGTGCATGTCCGCCAGGGCCAGACCCACCTGCCGGCAGTCCATGCCCTCCAGCCACCCGTCGTCCCCGGCTTCCAGCTCCAGGGCCAGGGGCGCGATTTCCAGGCCCAGGTCCTCCCGGTCCCAGTCCAGGCGCCCGTCCTGGGCCGTGATCCAGGCGCGGGCCCGCTCCCAGGCCGCGCCCGAGTTCCACGCGTCCCTGACCACCGCCAGGGCCGCGTCGCGATCCGGCGCCAGGCCCGAGACCCGCACCATGTCCGCGGTGAGTTCCTCGGTCAGCGTCACCAGGTCACCCGGCGCCTCGTCCCGGCCACCGGGCCGCAGGGCCGCCAGCGCCTCCAGGGTCTCGCAGGCGTGTCCCACGGCCACGCCCAGGGGCTGGTCCATGTCCGAGAAGATCACCGCCATGTTGCGGCCGTGGGCCCGGCCCACCGCCGTCAGGGCCGACGCCAGGGCGCGGGCCTGGTCCAGCGAGCGCATGAACGCCCCCGAACCGCACTTCAGGTCGATGACGATGGTCCGCGGTCCGGCGGCCAGTTTCTTGGACATGATCGAGGCGGTGATCAGCGGGACGCAGTCCACCGTGGCGGTCACGTCGCGCAGGGCGTAGATCTTCCCGTCGGCGGGGGCGATGGAGCCGCTCTGGCCGATGATGGCGCACCCCTGCTCCGCGGTGATGCGCAGGAACTCCTCGTTCTCCATGTGGATGCGGTAGCCGGGGATGGCTTCCAGCTTGTCCAGGGTCCCGCCGGTGTGGCCCAGGCCCCGGCCCGAGAGCATGGGCACCTTCAGGCCGCAGGCCGCAGCCAGGGGCGCCAACAGCAGGCTCACCTTGTCCCCGACTCCGCCGGTGGAGTGCTTGTCCGCGCTGGGGGCGTCCAGACCCGTGGTGTCCAGTTCCTCGCCCGAGCGCAGCATGACGCCCGTCAGTTCGGAGGTCTCGGCGTCGGTCATGCCCCGGAACCACACGGCCATCAGGAAGGCCGCCATCTGGTAGTCGGGAATAGACCCGTCGGTGAAGCCGTCCACCACGAAGGCGATCTGCGCGGGGGACAACTCCCGGCCCTGTTTCTTGGCCTCGATGATCTCCAGGATGTTCACCGTGTCCCCTCCCCTGCGCCGGGGGCAAAGGTCGAGAAGGCCTCGGGCACCAGTTCGGACACCGTGTACCGCTTGACCGTTCCGTCCGGCCCCTTGTCTCCGGCCATGAGCAGGACCATGTCGGGCCCGAACTCCAGCAGCACCTGCCGGCACGCCCCGCAGGGCGGAGTGGGGACAAGGCCGTCGGCACAGACGGCGATGGCCTCGAACTCGCGCTCCCCCTCGGCCACCGCCCGGAAGACCGCCGCGCGCTCGGCGCAGATGGACAGCCCGAAGCTGGCGTTCTCCACGTTGGTGCCCGTGTACACCTTGCCGCTGCGCCCGAGCAGGGCCGCCCCCACGCGGAAGCGGGAATAGGGCGAATAGCTGCGCAGGCGCGCCTCGCAGGCGGCCCGCACCAGGTCGTTGAAATAGTCGCTCACGATGCGTCCTTTCCGGTGATCCGGCCCCAGAAGCTGCTTCCCTTGCGTGGCGCCGGGACGCTGAAAAAGTCCGCCAGGGTGGCCGCCACATCCATGAATCCCACGCGCAGACCCAGATCCCCGCCGGGCTCCCGGCCGGCGGCGAAGACCAGCAGGGGCACCTGCTCGCGGGAGTGGTCGGTGCTCGGCGTGGTCGGGTCGTTGCCGTGGTCGGCGGTCATGACCAGCACGTCCCCTTCCCCGATCCGCGGCAGGAACCCTCCCAGCCAGCGGTCGTAGTCCTCCAGGCCCTTCTTCATCCCCCCCGGATCGTTGCGGTGGCCCCACAGCATGTCGAAATCCACGAGGTTCAACAGGATCAGTTCATCCTCGTTGACCGGGTCGGCGTAGAGCTTCTCCAGCATGGCCATGCCCTCGGCGTTGTTGCGCGAGGGGTGGGACTCGGTGATGCCCTGGCCGGCGTAGAGGTCGCGGATCTTCCCGATGGAGCGCACGGGGATGCCGCGGTCCTGCAGGAGGGGCAACAGCAGACCCGGCGGCGGCACCACGGAGTAGTCGTGGCGGTAAGGCGTGCGCTCGTAGTGCCCGGACTCGCCGGTGAAGGGCCGCGCGATGACCCGGCTGACCTGGTGGGGCGGCTTGAGCATCTTGCGCGTGATCTCGCACACGCGGTACAGTTCCTCCAGGGGGCAGACCTTCTCGTGGGCGGCGATCTGGAAGACGCTGTCGGCGGAGGTGTAGACGATGAACTTGCCGGTGCGCAGGTGTTCGTCCCCCAGCTCCTGGATGATGGCCGTCCCGCTGGCGGCCTTGTTGCCGATGACGCCGTAGCCGGTGCGCCGGGTGAACTCCTCGATCACCTCGGGCGGGAATCCGTCCGGGTAGGTGGGAAAGGGCGTGTCCGTGACAATGCCCATGAGTTCCCAGTGGCCGGTGGTGGAATCCTTGCCGGCGGAGACTTCCTGCAGGCGGCCCCACCAGGCACGGGGCGCCGCTGCCGGTTCGACGCCGGGCAGGGGGTGGATGTTGCCCAGCCCCAGGGACTGCAGGGTCGGGACGTCCAGACCTCCCACCGCGCGGGCCATGTTGCCCAGGGTGTCGCTGCCTTCGTCGCCGTAGGACGCCGCGTCCGGGGCGCCCCCCACGCCCATGCCGTCCAGAACGATAAGAACCGCGCGTGCCATGCCGTCATCTCCTTGGTTGGATAGTGATCCTCGAACTGCAAAGGGTAGGTCCGGCCGGACCACCCCGTCAACTCACCTCTTGCCCGTCGCACCTTGCGCGCAGGAATATTCCCGCTAGAATGCCCCCATGAATCACGACCTCTTCCACCAGGATCCCGGGGATCATCAGGCGGCGGCCGCAGGCGGCGCGCCCCGCTCTCCCCTCGCCGACCGCATGCGTCCGGCCAGCCTCGACGAGATGGTCGGCCAGCAGGAGATCATC
>JALUJS010000213.1 GCA_027056825.1 Candidatus Krumholzibacteriia bacterium
CCCCGGGCGCGGCCGGCCGCATGGGCCGCCTCCCAGGCCCGCCACCCCTCGTCCACGCCCCACTGGCGCACCGCGTCGGGGATCCAGCGCATGACGACCCCGCGGGTCTCGGCGGCTTCGGCCGCGGCCTCGGCCATGGCCGCGAACACCGGCTGCGGGGCGATCCCGCGGCGCAACATGACACCTACCGAGACCATGACCTCGGCGTAGCCGACGCCGTCGGCGGCGAGCTGTCCGGCCAGGTCCAGGACCAGGGCGTGAAAGTCGGCGGGGGTCAGGATGACGCTGGTGATGCGCCGGTAGAGATCGAGAAAACCGGGAAAATCGTGGAACCGGTAGGCGGCTCCGTCAGCGGTGAGGCACTTGGCCGGCAGTCCGGGCCGGCCGTGCCGCTCGCACAGTTCGATCAGGCGCCGCGGCGTCAGGCTGCCCTCAAGGTGGGTGTGAAGCTCCACCAGGGGCAGCCGCGCCGCCGGAGGATTCATCGGGCCAGGACCACCGGGCGGGTCTGACGGTCGTCGCCCGACCTGATGTCCACCAGGTAGAGGCCCGAGGCCGCCGGGCCGCCGGCGTCCTCCCGCCCGTCCCACGTGACCTGCTGCTGTCGGCCGGTGCCCGCGTCCACAGGCAGGGTCCGGATGACCCGGCCGCGCAGGTCCACGATGCGCGCGCTCACCGCGGCCCCTGCCGGCGCGCGGTAGGCGATCACCACCTGCGGGTTGGCGGGGTTGGGCCACACGTCCTCGATGACCACCCCCACTACAGGAACGGGAACGCCCTGGGGATCGGGACCGGGTTGCGCGCCCAGGTCAACGGTCCGGCCGTCGTTGGTCTGCACCGAAAGATCGTAGGAGATCTCGCCGTCCACTGCGGCCTGACCGGCCCCGGGATCGACCAGGCGGTAGCCCATGGCCGCCACCTGCAGACACGCGCCCGCCGGGCAGGCGCCCGGCAACACCGCCGGACCGTCCCAGACCGTCTCCCGGACCGGGTATCCGGAGCCGTCACGCACCGTGCGGTCCACCCGGATGGCCTGCACGGCCGCACCCAGGGGCGACAGGGCGAAGTCCACCTGTAGGGCGCCGGTCTCGTTCCAGGCCGGATCCCAGGCGGCCAGGGTGTTGGCCACCACGTTCTGACTGGAGTCCACGAGGTAGACGTAGCCGCTGGTGGCGCTGGCCAGGTCGTTGCCTCCCGGCGCGCCGACGGCGTAGTCGAAGATCCCGTCCCCGTCGAAGTCGCCGGCCGAGGCCACGGCGAAGCCGAATTCGTCCCCGGCCGCGGTGCCGGCCTGCAGGGGATCCACCGCGATCACCGGCAGGCTCTCGGCGCTGTTCTGCGACGCCGAACCGCCGGCGAAGAGGTACGCCCGGCCGCCGTCCGCGGCGGTGGCGTCCTGGTAGGGCGCTCCCAGCAGCACGTCGTCCAGGCTGGTTCCGGTGACGTCATGCACGCGGGCGATGCAGTAGCCGAGCTGGTCGCCGCCCACCGCGCCGTTGACGTAGCGGTAGGCGGTGGTCGAAGGCGAGGTTCCGCCGCGGAAGATCTCCACGCGGCCGGCGTCGGTGCCGCTCTGGTCGCACAGCGGCGCGCCCACGGCCAGATCGCTGTAGCCGTCGCCGTCGAAACTGCCGACCTCGCGCACGCAGAAGCCGAAGCTGCTGTTGGCCTTGGCCGCCGAGCCGATACCCGTGGCGAAGTCGATGGTGGTGTCGGGGCTGGCCCCGGCCAGGGCGCCCTCGTACACGAACAGGGCCCCGCCGTCCAGGCCGCCGTAGGTGTTGCTCAGCGGCGCGCCCACGGCCACGCAGGCCGCCGCGCCGCCCAGGAAGTTCCCCGCGTCGCTCACCGACCAGCCGAAGTTGTCGTCGGCGATCTGGCCGGTGAAGACCGTGGCGTCGGCCAGGTCGGTGCTCGGCCCGCCGGGCGCGCCGTAGATGACGTAGGCCGCCCCGGCGTTCTGGGCGCGCAGGTCGCTGTAGGGCGCGCCCACGATGAAGTCGTCGATACCGTCCCCGTCGAAGTCCCCGGCCGCGCTGACCGCGTAGCCGAACTGGTCGCCTCCCACCGCGCCGTCGATGACCACGTCGGCGGTGGCCGAGGGATTGGGTCCGCCGTAGAAGACATACACCCGGCCCGCCTGGGCGCCGGCGGCGTTGGAGCCCGGCGCGCCCACGGCCCAGTCCCCGGTACCGTCGTTGTTGACATCCCCAATGCGGGCCACGGCGAAGCCGAACAGTTCGGGGGAAGTCCCGCTCCAGGTGTAGTCCGGAGCCACGGTCAGGGCGTCACGGCCCAGCCACAGGTGGACCGCCCCGGCGTCGAGCCCGGCGGTCTGGTCGTAGGGCGCGCCCACCAGGAACTCCCAGCGGCCGTCGCCGTTGATATCCTCCAGTTCACTGGCCGCGGCCCCGAAACGGTCTCCGTTGTCGCCGCCCGGAGCGACCAGATGCACCGCCCCCTGGACAGGAACTGACCAGCCCCACAGGGCGGTCAGCAGGGCAAGAATCCCGGCTACGGCATGCGATTTGCGGTGCTGGGGATACACGATATCAACCTCCAGAGGGGGGCATACGGCCCGAAACCGGCATTCCCGGCGCCCCCGAGGGGCCCTCGCGGGTCACAACAGGAACGATGGGAACATGTTAACACGCCGCCGGAAACCCCACAACCGGACCTCGCGGGCCAGGGGCGGGAGAAATCCCTTGCGCGGCACGGTCGGCATGGTGCAATTTCCGTACACGGAAGCCACCAAAATGCCATCTGCTTTCCCGCTGGGGAGCATCGTGGAGGACGGATCCTGAAGATTTTTTCCCGGCAATTCCCCTGGTCAGGTGTGGCCCCCCTGGCCGCCGTGGCCGCCATCTGCGTCCTGGCGGTGATCGGCGTCCGCGAACTCGTCCCCACCCATACGGCCGTAGTGCCGCAGGACGGACGCGGCGGCCCCGACGAGACTCTGGCCCAGGTTCCGCCGGCCCTGCCCCTTGAGCCCGCGAACCGGCCCCTCGGCGTGGGCATCCTCGCGGCCGGGGCGCGCGAGGACTTCCTGACCCCGGTGCGGCTGGGCCCGCTGGACACCCCGTCCGGCGTCCAGCCCCTGGTCATCGGCCGCGGGGAGACCTTCTACGACGCCCTGGTTGCGCGCGGTGTGCCCCACGGCGACATCATGGCCCTGGTCAAGGCATGCAAGAGCTTCCGCGACCTGCGCAAGGTGCGCTCGGGCGAGAAGTTCCGCATGGAGCAGGACCCGGACGGCGGCCTGCGTTCCCTCGGCTTCGACCTGGACCTCGAGAGCTACGTCACCTGGGTGCGCAACGGCGACACCTACGAGCGCCATGACGGAACCTACCCCGTCGTCCACCGCCTGCGGGGCGTGGCCGGGGTCATCGACGGCAGCCTGTACGCGGCCCTCCAGAAGCTGGACGCGCCCCTGGCCCTGGCCCCCAAGCTCAACGACATCCTCGGCTGGGACATCGACTTCAAGCGCGATCTGCGCAAGGGGGACACCTTCGAAATCCTCTACGACGAGGTGTGGAAGAACGGCAAGCGCGTGCGCACCGGTGCCATCGAGGCGGTGGAGGTCATCAACCGCGGCCACAGCCACCAGGCCTTCCGCTTCCAGGGGCCGAACGGCAAGCCGGGATACTTCGACGCCGAGGGCCGCAACCTGCAGAAGCAGCTCCTGCGGGCGCCGCTGGAGTACAGCCGCATCAGCAGCAAGTTCACCTACCGCCGCTTCCACCCCGTGCTCAAACGCTGGATGCCCCACCTGGGCGTGGATTACGCCGCGCCCTTGGGCACGCCCGTGCGCGCCGGCGGGGACGGCGTCGTGGTCGCCGCCACCCGCAAGAAGGGCAACGGGCGGTACATCCGGATCCGCCACAACAACAGCGAATACGAGACCTACTACCTGCACCTGTCACGCTT
>JALUJS010000214.1 GCA_027056825.1 Candidatus Krumholzibacteriia bacterium
GTCCGCAGCTCGCCGCGCCGGGTTCCTTCTGCGCGGCGAGCTGCGGACTGATCCTCTTCCTCGAGGGCGCCGTCAGCCACGCCGCCTATCCCGAACAGGGCCACAATCCCGGTCCGGCCATGGCCCGGCTGGTCCTGGACCTCGTGAATCTCCCCGACGGGCTGGACGCCGGCCTGGGACCGGCCCTGGTGCCCGTCACCCATCCCCGCCTGGGCGAGCCGACCTTCGGGATCAGCCCCGGCCGCGCGGAAATCCGGGCCACCCTGCGCGCGCAGACCGACGCCGGCCTGGACGCCCTGCGCCGCAAGTCCGCAACCTGCGCCGCCCGCATCGCCGCGGACGCCGGCCTGCGCCACGAGCTGGCGTGGGCGGAGGAATTCCCCGCGGTGGTGAACGACGCCCGGGCGGCGGAACTGGTCCTGCGGGCCGCGGACAACCTGGGACTGGCCACCGCTTCCCCCGGTGAAAGCCCCTTCCGCTGGTCCGAGGATTTCGGCCGCCTTGCTGTCCTGGGCTGCGGCGCGCTCTTCGGCCTGGGCTGCGGCCGCGACCATCCGGCGCTGCACGCGGAAAACTACGATTTCAACGACGCGATCCTCGCACGGGGCGTGGAGCTGTGGCGGGAAATCTGCCGCCTCGTCGCGGACGGCGCAGCGGCAGGCAATAAATCACAATGAATTGATATGCTTTCCTGGCAACAGGTTACGGGATCCTGTCGAATTCTCGACAAAAGGTTGTCTTGCCCCGATGCAGGATTTATGTTCTAGCTTCACGATCCGCTCACAAGAGACATCCTGACCTTTCTTCCGGGAGATGAAGATCCATGGCAGAAAACGGTTCTGTTGCCTGGTCGTCGGTCGGGAAGAAGGTGATTACCGGCATCACGGGTTTCGCCCTCATGGGCTTCATCATCGCCCACCTGATCGGCAATCTCACCCTCTTCATCGGCCCCCATGAATTCGTCGGTTACGCCGAATTCCTCGAGAGCATCCTCTACGGATGGTTCGTCATCGCCTTCGAGGCGATCCTGTTCTTCATCTTCCTGTTCCACATGATCGCGGCGATCACGGTGGCCTGGACGGACAGGCGCAAGGCGCGCACCGAGGGCTACAAGTACGCGAAGAACGCGGGCGGCAAGAGCCGCAAGACCCTGTCCTCGGTCTCCATGATCTACACCGGCATCCTGCTGATCATCTTCGTGGTGGGGCACATCTACCTGTTCAAGATGAGCCCCAGCAAGGAGAACCTCTACGCCACGGTGGCCGACGCCTTCAGCGGCCTGGGCTTCACCATCTTCACCGTGATCGTGATGATCATGCTGGGCCTGCACCTGCGGCACGGATTCTGGAGCGCTTTCCAGTCCCTGGGCTGGACCAACGACAAGTACCTGCCGCTGCTGACGCGGCTGGCCCTGGTCTTCGGGGTGCTCATGGCCCTGGGTTTCCTGGTCATCCCCATCTACATGCACTTTACCGGTGATCCCGGCTTCACGATGACGGGAGGTCACTAGTCATGGCTGACAACAAGATTCTCGACCCCAAGATCCCGTCCGGCCCCCTGGCCGAGAAGTGGGCCCGCCACGAGAAGGACAATCCCCTGGTCGCTCCCGGCAAGAACCGCCGCGAGAAGACCATCATCGTGGTCGGCACCGGCCTGGCCGGCGGCGGCGCCGCGGCCACCCTGGGCGAGCTGGGCTACAACGTGCTGAACTTCTGCATCCAGGACACCCCCCGCCGCGCCCACAGCGTGGCGGCCCAGGGCGGCATCAACGCCGCGAAGAACTACCAGAACGACGGCGACAGCGTCTACCGGCTGTTCTACGACACCATCAAGGGCGGCGACTACCGCTCCCGCGAGGCCAACACCTGGCGCCTGGCCGAACTCTCGGTGCACATCATCGACCAGTGCGTGGCCATGGGCGTGCCCTTCGCCCGCGAGTACGGCGGCACCCTGGCCAACCGCTCCTTCGGCGGCGTGCAGGTCAGCCGCACCTTCTACGCCCGCGGCCAGACCGGCCAGCAGCTCCTGCTGGGCGTCTATGCCGCCCTGTCGCGGCAGATCGCGGCCGGAACGGTCAAGATGTTCCCGCGCCACGAGATGCTGGACGTGGTCGTGGTGGACGGCCGGGCCCGCGGCATCATCGCCCGCGAGCTGGTCACCGGCGAGATCAAGCGCTTCGAGGCCGACGCCGTAGTGCTGGCCACCGGCGGCTACAGCCCGGTGTTCTACCTCTCGACCAACGCGGTCAACAGCAACGCCACGGCCGCCTGGCGGGCCCACCGCCGCGGCGCCTTCTTCGCCAACCCCTGCTACACGCAGATCCACCCCACCGCCATCCCCCAGCTCGGGAACTACCAGTCCAAGCTGACGCTGATGAGCGAATCCCTGCGCAACGACGGGCGGGTGTGGGTGCCGAAGAAGCCCGGTGACACGCGGCGTCCCAACGATATCCCCGAGAGCGAGCGGGACTACTACCTGGAGCGCCGCTACCCCGCCTTCGGTAACCTCGTGCCCCGGGACATCGCCGCCCGCGCGGCCAAGGTCGCCTGCGACGCCGGCTGCCACGCCTACATCAGCGAGCGCGCGGTGTACCTGGACTTCGCCGAGGCCATCGGCCGCCTGGGCCGGGACGTGGTGGCCGACCGCTACGGCAACCTTTTCGCCATGTACGAGGAGATCATCGGCGACGACCCCTACGAGACCCCCATGATGATCTACCCCGCCCCGCACTACACCATGGGCGGGCTGTGGGTGGATTACAACCTGCAGAGCACCATCGAGGGCCTGTTCGTGGCCGGCGAGGCCAACTTCTCCGACCACGGCGCCAACCGCCTGGGCGCCAGCGCCCTGATGCAGGGTCTGGCCGACGGCTACTTCATCGTGCCGCGCGTGGTGGCCAGCTACCTGGCCGGCGCCAGGCTGGAGAAGCTGGGCACCGACCACGACGCGTTCAAGGCCGCCGAGGACGATACCCGCAAGTACCTGCAGCGCCTGCTGTCCATCAAGGGGTCGCGCACCGTGCGCGACATCCACTGGGAGCTGGGGCGCACCATGTGGGACAACGTGGGCATGTCGCGCAACGCCGAGGGCCTGAAGCAGGCCATCGCCGACGTGAGGCGCCTGCGCGAGGAGTTCTGGAACAACCTCAAGCTCACCGGCGACGACAAGGACCTGAACAAGCAGCTCGAACAGGCCAACCGCCTGTCCGACTACCTGGAGCTGGGTGAACTGATGGCCCGTGACGCCCTGAACCGCGAGGAATCATGCGGCGGCCACTTCCGCGAGGAGCACAAGACGGAGGACGGCGAGGCCAAGCGCGACGACGCCAACTTCGCCTACGTCGCCGCGTGGGAGTACAAGGGCGAGGGCGCCGAGCACGCCCTGCACAAGGAAGACCTGGTCTTCGAGAACGTCGAACTGAAGACCCGCAGCTACAAGTAGAGGAAGGACGGCGTCATGAGCGACAAAGGAATGACCATTCATCTGAAGATCTGGCGGCAGCCCCGCGGCGCGAGCACGGGCGAGTTCGTCGATTACACCGTGGAGAATGTTCTGCCCGAGATGTCCTTCCTCGAGATGCTCGATATCCTGAACGAGCAGCTCGTGATGAAGGGCGAGGAGGCCGTCGAGTTCGACAACGACTGCCGCGAGGGCATCTGCGGAACCTGCGGCATGGTGATCAGCGGCATCGCCCACGGGCCCCACGCCGCCAGCACCACCTGCGAGATCCGCATGCGGCAGTTCAAGGACGGCGACACCATCACGGTGGAGCCCTTCCGAGCCAAGCCCTTTCCCGTCATCAAGGACCTGGTGGTGGACCGGTCGGCCTTCGACCGCATCCAACAGAAGGGCGGCTTCGTCACCGTGAACGTGGGGTCGGCGCCCGACGGCAACGCTTTCCCCATTC
>JALUJS010000215.1 GCA_027056825.1 Candidatus Krumholzibacteriia bacterium
GGATCATCCTGGCCCACGAGTCCCACAACCATCCCAGCCAGGTCATGCCCGTCGAAGGCGCGGCCACGGGTATCGGCGGCATCGTGCGCGACGTGTACTGCATGGGCGGCAGGGTCATCGCCGCCCTGGATCCCCTGCGCTTCGGCTGGCCGGTGGCCGGAGAAGAGGCCGGCGCCGCCCATCACCTGGACATTGCCCGGGACGTGGTGCGCGGCATCTGGGAGTACGGCAACGCCATCGGCGTGCCTAACCTGGGCGGGGACGTCTACTTCCACCCGAGCTTCAACGAGAACTGCCTGGTCAACGTGGTGGCCGTGGGGTTGGTGGAGACCGACCACATCACCCACAGCCGGGTGCCAGCGGCCGCGGCGGACGAACCCTACGACCTGATCCTGGTGGGCAAGCCCACCGACTGGTCCGGCATGGGCGGGGCGGCCTTCGCCTCGGCCACCCTCGACGCCGACGCGGCCATGGAGAACAAGGGCAGCGTCCAGACGCCCGACCCCTTCCTCAAGCGCATCCTGACCGTCGCCAACCAGGCCATGCTGGAGTTGGCCCGCAGCGAGGGCGTGGAGATCGGCTTCAAGGACCTGGGCGCCGGGGGCGTGGCCTGCGTGACCAGCGAACTGGCCGACGCCGGGGGGTTCGGCTGCGACGTGGACCTGGAGCAGGTCCACCGCATCACGGGCCTGCCCGCGCGGGTCTGCGCCTGCAGCGAGACCCAGGAACGCTACGGCATCGCCGTGCCCGCCCGGTTGACCGCGCGGGTGCTGAAGATCTACAACGAGGATTTCGCCCTGCCCTCGCTGTACGAGGGGGCCTGCGCCCGCCGCATCGGGCGGGTGACCACCGACGGGAACTACGTGCTGCGCATGGGCGAGAAGGTGCTGTGCCAGGCGCCCATCCGCACCATCACCGAGGGCATCGGCTACGACCGCGAGGCCAGGGCGCCCGCAAAGGACGCCGTGCCCGGGGACATGCGCCTCCAGGAGGCTCCGGCCGACCGCATCGCCGACGAGTGGCTGGCGCTGCTGCGCCATCCCAACCTGTGCAGCCGCGAGTACGTGTACCGCCACTACGACAGCGAGGTCCAGGCCGGCACCATCCTGCGGCCGGGTGAGGCCGACGCCGGCGTGGTGGCCCCGGTGCCGGGTTGGAAAAGGGCGGTGGCCGTCTCCGCCGACGGGAACCCCCTGCTCGGGCTCGAGGACCCGTACCTGGCGGGCGTGGCCGCGGTGGTCGAGGCCTGCCGCAACGTGGCCTGTGTCGGAGCCGAGCCCGCGGCCGTCACCGACTGTCTGAACTTCGGCAACCCCGAGCAGCCCGAGGCCTTTTGGCAGTTCACCGAGGCCGTGCGCGGCGTGGGCGACGCCTGCCGGGCCATGGGCCTGTACGCCCGGCCGGGGACGCCCCTGCCGGTGATCAGCGGCAACGTCAGCTTCTACAACCAGAGCAGCAGCGGGCGCAGCGTGGCCCCATCGCCCATCGTGGCCTGCGTGGGCATGATCGAGGACTACGGCTGCTGCCGGTCCCAGCGCTTCAAGCAGCCCGGCGACGCGGTGCTGCTCATCGGCCGGCGCGCCTGTGAACTCGGCGGATCGGTTTACCGGGACGCCGGCTTCAAGGCCGGACGCCCCGCCGCTCCGCCCTGCGATCCGGAGATCGCCCGCGGGGAGATCCGCGCGGTCATCGACCTGGTCCGCCGCGGGCTGGTCAACGCGGCCCACGACATCAGCGAGGGCGGCCTGGCCGTCGCCCTGTCGGAGATGGCCATGGGGCTTGAGGGCGGCGCCTGCCTGGGTGCGAGCCTGGCCCTGCCCGGGGACACGGGTTTGACGGCCCGGGAGTTCCTTTTCGGCGAGACCGGGGGATTCGTGGTGACGGCGCCTGCGCCACGGCGGGACGAGGCCGCCGCCCTGCTGAATGACGCCGGGGTGTGGTGGGCGGAACTGGGTGTGGTGACCGCCGACGGCCGGCTGACGGTGGCCCTGCCCGAAGGCCCGGACGTGGATCTGGACGTGACCGCCATGACCCGCACGTGGCAGCAGGCCCTGCCCGGCCTCATGGGTGGACCCGAGGCCGCGGCGGTGGTCCCTGATCCGGTGACCGCGCGTCCCCGGGACGAGGTTCCGGTCCCGCCGATGGTGAACCTGGGCCGCAAACCCCGGCTGGCGGTGGTGCAGTTGCCGGGTGTCAACTGCGAGGTGGAGTCTGCCCACATGCTGGACCGCTTCGGGGGCCAGGCGGAGATCTTCCGCTGGACGCGCGCGGTGGCCGAACTCGAGGGATTCGACGGCTACCTCATTCCCGGCGGCTTCTCCTACCAGGACCGCGTGCGCGCCGGGGCCATCGCCGCCAAGGATCCCCTGCTGCGGGTTCTGCTGGAGGCCGCGGAGGCCGGCAAGCCCATCCTGGGCATCTGCAATGGCTGCCAGGTGCTTGTCGAGGCGGGGCTGGTGCCCGGCCGCGAACCGGGCGCCGTGGAGATCGCCCTGGGCCCCAACCGCTTCCCCGGGCGCAGTGGATACTACGCCAACTGGGTGTCGGTCGTGCGGCATCCCCGGGCCCGCACCCCCTTCGTCGAGGGGTTGGAAGCGGACCTGGTGATGCCGGTGGCCCACGCCGAGGGCCGTTTCACCCACCAGGATCCGGACTTCTTCGCCAGGCTGGCCGCGGACGGCCACGTGGCCCTGACCTACGGACAGCTGGGCGGACGCGCCGACGGCAATCCCAACGGCTCCCTGCTGGATGCCGCCGGCCTGACCAACACCCGCGGCAACGTCCTGGCCATGATGCCCCATCCGGAGCGGGCGGCGCTGCTGCGCATGGTGCCGGAGGACCTGTCCCACGGCTGGGCCGAAGCCCGGCGCCTGCGGACGGGGGATGTCGCGACCCTGGAGGAGCCGGGGCCGGGCGCCTTCCTGCTCAGACGACTCGTGGAGATGTGCTGATGAACGCCGGAAACCCGACCGCCTGGACGACCCTGCTGACCGCCCACAAGGGCGTGGACCTGCACGCGGCCACCGCCCTGACGGTGATGCGCGACCGCCTGGAGGGTGGGGAACACCTGGTGGGATTGTACCGCTGCCAGTGGCACGCCTTTGCTGCCGAGGCGGTGACCGGGGGCGCGGGAACCCTGCTGGAAACGGGCCGCTACTACAATCCCAACAAGCACCACTACGGGGTGTTCACCTTCTCCGGCGACGACCCATGGCAGGCCGCGTCAGGAGCGGCCCTGCCGGGCCGGTGGCCTGGAACGGCCGTGGACAGCGACCTGGAAATCGGCGAGGATCTGTACGCCGTTCTGCTGGGCGGGCATCCGGGCGTCGGCTTCACGGCGGTGGACGTGGCGTCGCGGGTGCGGGGACAGCAGCAGGCGGTGTGTTCGGGCGTGCTGTGGCGCCTGGTCCTGGATGTTCCGGGCGAGCGGGCGGTCGCAGTGGCGGGCAAGCTGTCGGTGGCCAGGCGGCGCAAGGAAGGGCTCCTGGTCACCCCGCACCTGGAGCGCTGGCTGCTGAGCCCGGCGCGGCCGGGAGAGAAGCGGAAGGGGAACGCGTGATGCGCAGGCACTGGCGCGAGGAATGCGGCGTGGTCGGCATCGCCGCCGTGGAGGGCGCGGCCGAGCTGGCCTCCCTCGCCCTGCACGCCCTGCAGCACCGCGGCCAGGAGAGCGCCGGCATCACCGTGGCGGACGGACACCGGCTGCGCACCCACAAGCGGATGGGCCTGGTGGCGGACATCTTCACCGAACAGGCCATCCGGGACCTGCCCGGAGCCTACGCCATCGGTCACGTGCGCTACAGCACCTCCGGCTCCAGCAACATCCTCAACGCCCAGCCCCTGCAGGTGGCCTCCCACCGGGGCACGGTGAGCCTGGCCCACAACGGCAACCTGGTCAACGCGCCC
>JALUJS010000216.1 GCA_027056825.1 Candidatus Krumholzibacteriia bacterium
CGAGACACCCGACGCGGTCCTGGTCACGGACCGGGATCACGCCCAGGGTGTCAAGGGCCTCGTGGAAATGCTGCAGGCTCGAGGGCGACGGGAAGCCGAACATCATACCCGCGTCGAACGGCCCTGGGGATCGTTCGAATCGCTCCATGTCGGGGACGGACACCAGGTCAAACGCATCGTCGTCCATCCCGGACGCAGACTCTCCCTGCAGCTCCATCACCACAGGCAGGAGCACTGGGTTGTGGTGCGGGGGCAGGCCGAGGTCACCTGCGGCGATACGGTGCAAACCCTGGGACCCGGCCAGACGGTCCACATCCCGGTCGAGACGCAGCACCGCCTGGCCAACCCCGGCCAGGAGCCCATGGAACTGATCGAGGTCCAACTCGGCGACTACCTGGGCGAGGACGATATCGTGCGGCTGGAGGATGAATACGGGCGCGCGTAAAAGAGGATGATCCCCGGTCAACCGGGCAGGATCGCGAAAACAGCGTTGAGACCGGCTTCTTCCAACCGGAACTCCCTTTCCATCTCCATATTGTCCAGGTCGTACAGGGCGATCCGCGTCGGGAGGCTGCCAGCCACCTTGTTGAGTCCCAGTTTATGCTTGACCCAGGTGAGGTTTTCCTTGATCCGTGTGGGCCGCAACCGCGAAAACCCCACCAGCACCCGGTTTCCGTCCAGCAGGTGAAGACCGCGGCACCAGCCCAGGCTCCTGTCCTCCCCATTGATGTCGTTCAGATCCCAGATGCGCTCCATCCGGCCCGATGCCAGGTCACCAACGGCGACCCGGCCATCCACGGTGGTGAACCAGACCTTCCCGTCGCGGACATGGCCGTCGTGAACCTTCTGGACGCCGACATCAATCCTGCGGTCCGCGGAAGTGACGCAGACGGCATCCTTCTGGTGCAGACGCGTGACCCACACTTCGCCGTCGGCCTCGAAAATGAAGTTGGGATGTGCGTGGTGGGGTTTGGTGGTCAGGACCCGGCGGTAATCCGTGTCCCGATCGAAGCGGTCCCAAGTATCCTGCTCATGGACGGGCCATTCCTCCAGGACCGTGCCGTCCCGCGTCATCCGCAGGGCGAGGTCGAGGCCGGTCACAGCAACCAGGTAGTTGCCGTCGGAATCGAGTCCCACGTGGTGCAGGTCGTTGAACCAGGGGTGGGTCACGCGGTGACCGAGGGTGAAGTCCGGCAGGTCGTAGGCGAGAATCTCGGTCTGCGTGCAGACGTGCAGGACGTCGCCGTCGATCACCCCGGACTTGAAAACGATATTGCTGCGGGGATCCTCCGGACGCACTTCGCCGGGGGACACGTATGTGACGGCCTTCTCCACCGCTCCGGAGGACAAATCGACCCGGCACACGGCCGCCTCGGCGTAGCTGAACCACTCCTGATCCCCGCGCGCACCCCGTCGCTGGGTTCCTCCCGTCACGTAGACGCATTCCGTGTTCGTCATCGGTTCCCTTCCCGGGCAAGGCTCGCCTGCGGCATCATGCTGTAAAATCAATTCATCGCCGGGATTCCGCCGGACTTGAGTTTTCCAAAGTACAGTCCGGCCACCCTGTTGCCGAAGAAAAAATCTGGCAATATGCTCCGGGGCGCAGGATCATGCGGCCAATATCCTTGCCGCCCCAAGTCGCCCACATTCCCGCAGGACAAACCTGCCGGATCCGAACCGGGGGAACCGTGCTCAGCCAGTCCGCCTACCTCTTCGTTTCCAAGGTCTTAGGATATGGCCTGCGCATCCTGTTGCCGGCCTTCCTCGTCCGTATCCTGCCCAAAGCGGACATCGGCCTGTACAGCCAGTTCTTCCTGCTGGAAATGCTCATCAAGACCCTATTCCAACTCGGCATCAACCAATCCCAGTTCTATTTCGTGCCCCGGGACGAGAAGAACGCCGGCGGATATCTGGTCAACAGCATCATCCTCAACGCCGGCCTTTTCGGCCTCGCCTACCTCCTGATCGGGCACTTCCGCATCCCCCTGGCTGCGCAATTGCGCATGCCCGTGCTGTCGGGCTTCTTCACGATCCTCATCGCGCACAGTTTCATCATGATGGTCAACGTGATCTTCAGCACCTACATGCAGTCCCGCAAATGGTTCCAGCAGGCCGCCGTCTACGAGGTCTATCTCCAGGTCCTGGCCTCGGTCGCCACCCTGATCGCCGCCTGGTTGACCCGTGACCTGCGCTGGATCTTCCTCGCCCTGGTGGGCGCGCGTATTCTGGGCGCCGTGACAGGGGCCTCCTATCTCCATTTCGCGCGCCGAGGCTTCCATTCCCGGAAATATTTTTTCGGTATGTGGCGCCAGTTCCGCTACGGGGTGCCGCTGGGGCTGGCCGGGCTTCTCTTCACCCTGATGATGCAGATGCACCAGTTCATTGTGAACCGCTTTTACGATATCGAAACCTACGCGGTTTACGCGCAAGGGCTCAAACAGATCCCCGTCCTTCAATTCTACGCGCAATCGGTGGCGGCGGTGGCATTGGTGCGGTTCGCCCAGCTTGAAAAGGAAGGCGACTGGGAAGGCATCAGGAAGTTCTGGAACCGGCTCCTGTCCAGCATGTATGGCCTGGGGTTGCCGGTGATTGCGGGCTTCCTGCTCATCGCCCAACCGCTGGTGGTTCTGATGTTCACCCGCGACTACGTCGATGCTGTTCCCATCTTCAGGATCAATGTCCTGGGTTCACTCTTTTTCCTCCTGAACCCCACCCTGGTGCTCAGGGCCCTGGATCGCAATGACATCAGCGTTAAGGTCCATGCGACTCTTGCCGCAACCCTGCCCTTTACCCTTTATCTCGGCATGAAGATCGCGGGTCTGACCGGGATCATCACGGTGCATGCGGCGAACCTGATCCTGGCCCGGGTCATCAACCACTTCATCCTGAACCGTATTGCTCCCGTCCACCTGCCCTACATCCCCCCCCGCCATGAGGTGTGGGATTTCTACCGGGAAAGCGCCGGCAAGGTCATGGCCAAGGTCCGCACCTTGACCCGCATGAATCATGAAGGTGCGTAGCCGTTCAAAAATGCGGGTTAACAGGACGCCAGCCTCGGCTCACGCAACAGCCTTTGCTCCAGATCGGCGCAAACCGTTTCGACCCCGGAGGAAAGGGCCAGGGCACGCCCCTGGCCCACATATTTCCCGACCACATCCCCGAGCAGGGAGGGCCCGGGAAAGGGTCGTTCCAGCCAGTTATACAGGCTGGGGACAACCATCCGGGGACAACCGGTCAGATCTTCGTAGCGGCATAAAGCCACATCGTGGTCCCGGTCCATGCGGTTGCTGAAATACAAGCTGTTGCGGGCGTACCAGAACAGGGCGGCGGCGTCTTCCGGCGTCAGGCCGTCCGCGTGCAGTTCCCTGATGGTCGCAACGATATCGGTATCCAGGTTCTGGTAGCGCCAATCGCTTCCATCTCCCGCCAAAATCGGTTCCAGATCCCGGAAACCGTTGTCTCGCCCGAAAAACGCCAGGTTGGAACGCGCCACATCGCGGAAGTGCCGGAACATCCACACCACCCGCACGTCCGGCAACACCTGGCGCCAGGGCCCCAGGTCCTGTGATTCCACCAGGGGCTTGGTCACCACGAGGGGCGCCCGGCACGCCGTGATGATCCGCGCCACCTCCCCGGGTTCCTTCCAGCGCAGGCGTTGCGGATCGCGGGGGTCGGACAGGGGGCTGACTTCGTCGAAGGTCACCGTGTCCAGGTCCTTCCGCAGGACATGGTGCAGCATGGTGGTGCCGCTGCGCTGGCAACCCACGATGAGCAGGACGGTCTTGGGGCAGCCGGGGCGGTACTTCAGGAACTGGCGCACGCGTTTGCGCAGCCGCAGCAGGCGGAAGGCCTGGGCTTCGCGGAAGCTGATGCCGCCCTTGGACGCCAAGCGCATGAATTCGCCTCAGCCGATCAGGTTGTAGCCGTTGTCGCGCAGGGCCGGCGTGAAGCCCGCCCCGGTGATCATCGCGTCCAGGTCGTCGCGGGTCAACGGATGGCTGACGCCCGCGGCCGAGACCACGCTCTCTTCCATCATCAGGCTACCCAGATCGTTGGCGCCGTAGTAGAGGGTCAACTGGCCCACCGCCTTGCCCTGGGTCACCCAGGAGGCCTGGATGTTCGCGAAGTTGTCCAGGGCGATGCGGCTGATCGCCAGGGTGCGCAGGTAGTCCACCGAGCCCAGGTAGCCGTGGGACTCGACCTGCGCGCGGATCCGCTGGTCCTTCATCATGGGCGTGCCGTGGGGCTGGAAGGTCCAGGGGATGAAAGCGGTGTAGCCGCCGGTGCGGTCCTGGCTCTCGCGCACGCGCAGCAGGTGTTCGACGCGCTCGGCGTAGCTCTCGATGTGGGCGAACATCATGGTCGCGGTGGTCGGCAGGCCGGCGTGATGGGCCTTCTCCATGATGGCGATCCACTCATCGGCCATGGCCTTGCCCGGCGCCATGATCTTGCGCACGCGGTCGCTGAGGATCTCCGCGCCGCCACCGGGAATCGAATCCAGCCCCGCCTCCTTCAGGCGCCCGATGACCTCGGACTCGCCCAGGCGGTTCAGGCGGGCGAAGTGCTGGATCTCGCTGGGCGAAAAGCCGTGGATCCACATCTGCGGCCAGGCCTGCTTGATGCCCCGCAGCATGTCCTCGTAGTACGGCAGGCGCTCCTTGGGGTGGTGGCCGCCCTGCAGCAGGATCTGGTTGCCCCCGGCCTCGATCACCGTGCGGCACTTCTCGAGGATCTCATCCAGGGACAACATGTAGTCATCGCCGTCCCCCTGGTGCCGGTTGAAGGCGCAGAAGCCGCAATCGGCGTAGCAGAGGTTCGTGTAGGTCACGTTGCGGTCGATGATGTAGGTCACCTTGTGCGGGTCGCTGCGCCGCAGACGCAGCTGCTGGGCGATGCCACCCACATCGTGCAGGGAGGCCTCCTCGAAGAGGATCAGCAGTTCCCCGCCGGTCAGGCGACGCTCCAGGGCGGCATCCAGCAGCTCCAGGGCCAGGGGGGTGGATGTGGCCGGCACGCGGAAGGGCTCGATCTCCGGGTGGAAATCGGGTTGGTTCGCCAGTTCCGCGGCCTTGCGGGCGACGTGTTCCTGGTACTGCACCGGATCCATGGGACCGAGATCACCGGGCTGGAAGCTACTGGGCATGGGCGGCTCCATTGTTCAGCCAGACCAAAGGCGCGGCGTCCGGGATGATCCCGTGCTTCACCGCCAGGGATGCGAAGCGATCCATCCCCCTGCGGCACGCGCCATCCAGAACGAAGCGCAGGGAATGACGGTAATAATAAGCGATGGCTTCGGCGCTCGCCTCCCCTCCGGCCCCCAGCCGTCCGGCGGCGGCCTGTTCGGCGGCGATCTCCTCGAGCCGGGCCAGGCCGCGGTCGCGGGCGGCGGTCAGCAGGGCGCCCAGTTCGGCCACGGCCCCGGCTCCGGCGCGCCGCGGCAGATCCGGCGCGGCGGTCCAGGTAGCGAACACGAAGGGCAGACCGGTCAGATCCTTCCACATGGCCCCCAGGTCGTGGCCCGCCAGGCCGTGCGCGTTCTCCCGCTTCAGCAGGGCCTGCTGGGCGAAGCAGCGGTCGCCGATGATCAGGGCCCCCTCCCCGGGTTCAAGGGCCATGCCCGGCCGCGGCTCCACCGGCACGCAATCGGGCTGCGTGCCGTGGCGTTCAGCCAGCAGGATCCTCAACAGGGCCACCGAGGACCGCGAGCCGCGGTCCACGAAAACGCGCCGCAGATCACCCGGCTCCCCCGCGCAGAACAGCATCACGCTGTCCACGGCCCCGTCGCAGGCGATGCCGACGGGGCAGAGGATGCCGCCGGTCCGCCCGGCCAGGATCTCGGCCACCGGGGCCAGGGCGGCATCCGCCTGTCCGGCGGCCAGACGCCCGGCCAGGGCGCTGGGCAGGTCACGGTCCAGGACCACGCCGGGACGACCGTCCAGCCCTTCGAGCAGGGGGATGGTGTTCAGGAAGGAGACGGCGGCGAGGCGGTAGCCCGGCCGCGGATTTCCTTGTCGTGAAGTCTGATCCGGGTTATTCATTGGTCGGTTTCACTCAAGTTTTCCTCCGCAGTGTCCGATTCCCGCAGAGGGTACCGGGCCCCGCTTTCGACCCGGTATATGCGCAGGAACCAACCGCCACCCGATCGCCGCCACGCTTTCGGGCAGAGGAAAAGAATCGCCCATGAGTCTGGTCAAATCCCTGTACGACGCCTCTCCCCGCCCGTTGCGGGTACTCTACACGAACGCCTATGGCGTAGCCAATATCCGCCGCTTTCGCAAGTGGAATCGCCTCCTGGACAGCTTGGCCTACACCGAGAGCCTTTCCAGGGAGCAGCAGATCCGGTACGTGGACCAGAGGCTGAAGGAGATCCTCTCCCACGCCTTCACGCAGGTTCCCTTCTATGCCCGGTTCGCATCCCTCGCCAAGGATTTCCACTCCCGCAGCGCGTTCGACATTCTCCGTGAACTGCCCATCACCAGCAAGGAATTCATCAATCGGGACCCCGAGGCCTTCCTGGCCGCCGACCGCAGGAACGTCACCGTCTCCAGGACCTCCGGTACGACAGGTACGCCCTTTACCATCGTCATGGACAAGGATGTGTTCCTGCTCGGGGACGCCCTGTGGTGGCGCCGAACCCGGTGGGCCGGATACCGGCCCGGGGACTGGATCGCCAGGCTGGTGGGCGACCCCATCGTTCCCTTGCATGAAAAAAACCCCCGCAAACCCTGGATCATCTCGTATCCCGACCGCCGGATCTACCTCTCCACCTTTCATCTGAACCCGGATACCGCCCGCAGCATGGGCGCCCTGCTGCGGCGCCGCAAACCCCGTTTCCTCATGGGATACCCCTCGTCGCTGGAAATCCTCAGCGGCTACCTCAAGGATTCGGACTTCGTCATGGACTGGGATCTCAGGAACGTCCTGTTCTCGAGCGAGCCGATGCATCCCCATCGCGAGGCCCTGGTCAAGGAAGTGTTCCGGACGGAGATCCGCGGCCTGTACGGATCGGGCGAAAAACTGGTCTCCGCAGCCCAGTGTCAGGAGGGGACCTACCATCTCTCCCTGGTGGACGGTTACATCGAGGGCCAGTTCGGCATCATGGATCCAGTGGAACCAGCGGCCGTCACGACCCTTGTCAACCGCGCCATGCCCCTGATCCGCTACCAGATCGGCGACATGATCGAGACGACGCCGGACCAGACGTGTTCCTGCGGCCGCACCCTGCCGATCATGTCCCCGGTGATCACCAAGCACGAGGACTGGATCATCACCCCTTCGGGACGCCGGATCGCGCCCAGCGCCGTGGTCTGGGCCTTCATCCACCAGGACATTGCCGACATCCACAAGGGGCAGGTCGTCCAGGAGGAGGCCGACCTGGTACGCGTGTACCTCAACACGGACGAGACCACGTTCGCGCGCTACCGGGATGTGCTGAAGACATCCATGGACAAGGTTTTCTTCGGGGAAATGCGTGTGGAGATCGTCCGCACCGAAAAGATCGAGGTGACCAGGGCGGGAAAATCCCGTTTCATCATGAACCGCTACCACGGGAGCCAG
This sequence comes from Candidatus Krumholzibacteriia bacterium, assembly GCA_027056825.1. Lineage (GTDB taxonomy): Bacteria > Krumholzibacteriota > Krumholzibacteriia > LZORAL124-64-63 > LZORAL124-64-63 > JAHJTW01. The sequence continues at coordinate 7,558 of JALUJS010000216.1, forward strand.
AACCCATGAGCCGGCAGCGGATCCTGTTCGTCGGAGGTACGACCGGGGGGGGCGTGGCCACCATCAACAACGAGGTCACCGCCATCTTCCGGACCGCAGGTTACGAGTGCAGACAGTTGGACACCGAAGGCCTCAAGCAGCGCCTGCCCGTGGCCCTGGCGTACCTGGCCGGTTATCTCCTTCTGGTCCTGGAGATCCTGCGTTTTCGTCCCCGAACCGTTTACCTGCAGTGCGCCCAGACGGGCTACCTGCATCAAAGCCTGTTTTTGCTCTGGGCCAAGCTGCTGGGCCGCAGGACCATCGCCCATTTCCACGCCAAATCCAACCTGAGGGAATCCTGCACCCCCGGGCAGTGGCGCCGGATCTTCTTCTCCCGACGCTACATCGACAGGATGATCCTGCTGACCGAGCCATGCCGCCGCTCCCTCGTGGAAAACGGCTGGGGAAAACCGGCGTACGTCATTCCCAACTTCATCGACACCAGTGGACTTCCGGACTCGCTGCCTCCTGTCAGGGAACGCGAACAACTCCTGTACCTGGGCCGCATGGACGAGGAGAAGGGTATCTTCGACATCCTCGAGGTCGCCCGGATGCTGCCGGAACGCCCCTTCGTCTTCGTGGGCAATTTTGCCGACAAAGACCAGGAACGCACCTTCACGGCCCAGGCGGGTGCCCTGGCCAACGTGGACTGGCTGGGCCCCATGTACGATCGCCGCAAGTACGAGGTCCTGGCCCGCTCCCGGTATCTCCTGTTTCCGACCCGCCGGGACGAATTCCCCATGACCCTCATCGAGGCCACCCTGCTGGGTTGCATCCCCCTGGTGACCCTGGTCGGGTCGGTCGGCGAGATCATCACCGAAGGCTTCAACGGATTTTTCATCACCCCCGGGGACAGCGACGCGTTGGCGGCGAAAATCGCCGAATTGGACGCACGCGATGATCTGCAGGTCATCGCGGACCAGGGCCGCCGGTCTGCCCTTGAACGGTTCACCAGCGACGGTGTCAGGGACGACCTTCTGGCCATCGTGGAGCAGTCATGATCATCAACCTCATGGGCGATGTGATGATGGGGGAACTGCTGGAGACCTACCATCGAGGTCTCCGTTCACTCCTGGAGCGCGGTGGCGTCGACCCCTTCGCCGTGGTGCGCCCGATCCTGGCCGCAGGGCACCTCAACCTGATCAACCTGGAGTGCGTTTTCAGCGACATCTCGCGGCTGCCGACGCCCTTTTCCCGCATCCTGATCGCCCCGGAGCGGCACGTCGCCTTCCTGACCGGCGCCGGCGTCAACGCCGTCAACACCGCCAACAACCATGCGCTGGACCATGGCCTGCCCGCCTTCCAGCGGTCCTGTGCGGTGCTGCGGGAACAAGGCATCCTGGTTTGCGGATACGCCCCGGATTCCTTTTTCCAGACCGTCCCCACCCTGTTCGAACACGGCGACGTCCGACTGGGCCTGCTGGGTTACAATATTTCCAACTTCACACCCGCGGACCGGGAAGACCTGATGCGGCGGGTGGAATCAGTGGTCAGGGAAGTGCGGTCCGGGGTGGACCTGCTCCTGGTCTCGATCCACTGGGGCGAGGAATACGCCAATGTTCCGCCCGGCTATGTGGTCAATTACGGCAAGCGTCTCATGGCCGCGGGCGTGGATATCATCCACGGCCACCATTCCCACCAGGTCCAGGGGGTCCATGCGGAACCGGGCCGGATCTTCGCCCCCAGCCTGGGCAACTTCGTCTTCGACCAGCTCATCCCGGACAACAGGGTCACCGCCATCCTGCAGGTCGATACGGGAACTCCGGGACTTTCCCATCGCCTGACGCCCTGTTACATGAACGGGAAATACCAACCGGAACCCTCGGCGGAGCATGCGCCCTACCTCGAAAACCTCACGCAAGAACTGCGTGAACTCATGCAGACCGCCGACCCCACCGCCCGGGACGCCACGACCATGGACCGTGTCCGCGCCGGACACGATGCGAACCGGCGGCGCATGCGCCGGCTGATGCTCTCCCACTTCTGGGATTACCTGCCGCACCTGTCCAGGATAAGGGACTACCGGCGCCGCCCCGGCCAGACCTTTTCCATCATCCGCGGCCCTGGAAACCTGCCCTGAGAGACCGGCGCGTCAACCGGAACCCTTCATGGCCATGACTTCGTAATAGATGGCCGCGGCCCGATCGACCATGGCCGCGCAGGAATAGTGTTTCTCGATCCGGCGCCGGCCGGCCATACCCATCCCGGCGGCCAGCTCGCGGTCGTCCCGCAGCCTCCGCAACCGGTCCGCAAGGGCTCCGACGTCCTCGGCCGGGATGAGGAACCCCGTCTTGCCCTCCACGACAATCTCGGGGTTACCGCCCGCATCGGTGGCCACCACCGGCAACCCGGCGGTCATGTATTCCATGATGCTGTTGGAGATACCCTCGCCCCAGCCCCGGGCCGAAACGAGCACCCCGACATGCGCCTCGTCGAAGTGATCGAGGACCTCCGGCACCCGGCCGGGGAATTCCATGACGCCCGCGGCGATCAGATCGGATGCCTGCTCCCTGTAGACATCCAGCAGGGCGCCGTCCCCCAGGACGGTGGCGCGGACCGGTCCGGAGCCATCCTGGTGCAACATCCGAACGGCCCGGATCAGGGTGGGGTAATCCTTGCGAGCATCCGTGGTCGCCGCCATCACCACCCGGAAGGGCGCCGCCGGTCGGTCTGCGGCCGGTTGCCGCTCCAGCCGCTCGGGCGCGATGCCGTTGGGTAGGACCCGCCCCCGATGGTCGGGTACGCCGAAAGCCTTCAGGCCCGCCGCGCTATTGGCCAGCGCCACATCCCCGAAACGGCTGGCCAGCTGGGGCCAGCGGGCCCTCAGCGTATGAACGCTTCCCCTGCGGATCACCCCCGCGACATGGGGAATCCCCGCCAGGCGGCAGGCGGGATCAGCCGCCATGCACACCATGTGTCCCCAGGAATGGACCACATCGGGCTTGAGGGCCCGGACGAAGCGGGAAACCTTCCACAGGGGTGAAAGGTCGAACCGGAAGGCCCTGGGTTCCACCACGAGCTCGATCCCGGCCTGGCGCAGGACCTCACCGAAATACCCATCCGAAAGTGAAAAAACGGTCACCCGCCATGGAGGAGGCATGTAGGTGGCCAACAGGGCCAGTTGGCGTTCGGCGCCACCCGGGCCCAGGCTGTCGGACAAAAGCAGGAGATGTTTGTTCTCGGCAGATTGCACGCGCGCCTCCCCCGGTCCGTAGCCGGGTCCATGATCCGTCCCGCGTCGCAGGACCGGTACCCGATCAGCTCATCAGCGCATCAGCCCGCATGTTCCATTAAGGAGCTTCTGCAGTTGGTCAACAATGGCATCAGATTTCCCGTGGTTCAATCTCCATCACCAATTATTATTGATACTCACCTGCACCGATATCCTGCCGAATACAACCGACAGACCACCTTGACGATCCGGGCCAGGAGGAAAGGATAGGCCGTGAGAATTCTCGCCCAGACCCTGAAGGATGGCGCCGTACGCCTCGTGGAGGCCCCATCACCCATGCTGGGGCCCGGCTGTGTCCGGGTCCGCACGCTTTTCTCCGCCATCAGCCCCGGAACCGAGGGCAACAAGGTGGTCACCGGCCGCAAATCCCTGATCGGCAAGGCCCGGGCCAAGCCCGAACAGGTCAAGCAGGTCATGGGCATGGTGGGCCAGATCGGCCTGGGTCCCACCATCCGCAAGGTCAGGGACAAGCTCGAGGGCGCCGGCCCCCTGGGCTACAGCCTGGCCGGGGAGGTCATCGAAACCGCCGCGGGGATCGACAAGGTCCGGCCCGGCGACCTGGTGGCCTGCGCCGGGGGCGGTTACGCCAACCATGCCGATGAGGTGGTCGTCCCGGCCAACCTGGTGGTGCGGGTCCCCGACGGCGTGCCGGCGGATTCCGCGGCCATGCCCACCCTGGCCGCCACCGCCCTGCAGGGCATCCGCCTGGCCGAACCGACCCTGGGCGAGAACGCCATGGTCATTGGCCTGGGCCCCATCGGCCTGATGGCCTGCCAGTTGCTCCGGGCGTCGGGCTGCCGGGTGTCCGCGGCCGCCGTGGAGCGGGCGCGCGATCTCGGCCTCGCCGACCAGGTGGCCAATCTGGCGACCGACCCGGTGGAAGAGACAGCAGCCGAATTCTCACGTGGCGGCGGCATGGACC
>JALUJS010000217.1 GCA_027056825.1 Candidatus Krumholzibacteriia bacterium
GCCGGCGCCTGCCCCGCGGGGACTTCCTGTTGCTGCTGCTGGCCACCCTGTGCTTCGGGGCGGTCTCGGGGATCTTCACCAGCACCCTGAACAACTACCTGTCCGAGATCCACCACTTCAACGCCGAGAACCGGGGCTGGCTGGAATTCCCGCGGGAGTTGCCCGGGTTCCTGGTCTTCGCCGTGGTGGGCGGCCTGCTGCTGCGCCTGCGCGAGAGCCGCATCGCGGCGGTGGCCATGGTGTTGACCGCCGCCGGAGCCATCGGTCTGGGCTTTCTGGCCCGCTCCACCGCGGTGCTGGTGCTGTTCATCATCGTCTGGTCCATGGGCGACCACATCATCTTCGCCGTCGAGGGGCCGCTGGGGTTGAAACTCGCCGCGCGCGGGGGCGAGGGCCGGCGGCTGGGCCAACTGGGCGGCGCGCGGAACCTGGGCACCATCGTGGGGGTGTCGCTGGTGTGGATCCTGGCCCGCCTGGTGGGGGACCGCTACGAATTGTTCTACCTGCTGGGGGCGGTCTTCGCCATCACCGCGGGTGTGTTCTACCTGCGCCTGCACCTGGGCAAGCAGGATCCCCCCTCCCGCAGGATCGTGTACCACCGGGAATACCGGCTGTTCTACGCCATCAGCGCCCTGTTCGGTATCCGCAAGCAGATCTTCCTGGTCTTCGGCACCTGGGTGCTGGTCTCGCTGCACCAGGTGCCGGTCAGCACCATCGCCCTGCTCTACTTCATCGCTTCGGTGCTGGGCGTGATCATGCGACCCCTGCTGGGCGACGTGATCGACTGGGTGGGGGAGCGGGCGGTCCTGGCGGCGGACGAAGTGCTGCTTTTGGTCGTGTGCCTGGTCTACGCCTTCGCCTCGGCCCTGCTGCCGGCGCCCTGGGATCTGCACCTGCTGTACGCGGCCTACGTGCTGGACATCGTGCTGTTCGCCCTGCGGGTGGCGCGAACGACCTACCTGAAGAAGATCGCCCGGGATCCGGCGGACATCACGCCGACCATCTCCCTGGGCATCACCATCGACCACGCGGTGGCCATGTCCCTGCCGGTGCTGTCGGGCTGGATCTGGGAGCGGTTCGGATTCCAGTACGTCTTCTTGATGGCAGGGGCCATCGCGGTGGCGGGGTTCTTCATCTGCCTGCGGATCAGGGTGCCGCATCATTCATGAAATAGGGATCTCCTGTCCGCGGTGTGGCTCAGCGCTCACCAGGGATGCCGGCCGGTACGGGTCACAGCCAGGGCACAAGGGAAACCTTTACGCCGTGCCCGCGAATAACTATCTTGTGGACAAACGAAAGAAGGTTGAGACGCATGCGGCATAACATGTTGTGGGTTTTTTTACTTCTTGTTACCGCCCTGGTCGCAGGCTGCGGCACCACCGACAAGTCCACCGCGCCCCAGGACACCAACCCCTTCGCTCCGGCCCGGGTCGGCACCGATTCCACCCTCGAGGTCGTGACCTGGAACGTGGAGAACTTCCCCAAGAACGGCCAGACCACGGTGACGGACCTGGCCGAGGCCGTGGAGGGCCTGGACGCGGACATCGTCGCCATGCAGGAGATCGAGAGCATCCTTGATTTCCGCGCCGTGGACGCCGCCCTGCCCGGTTACGAGGGCTACCGGGCTTCGAGCGCCTACGCCGACCTGAACCTGGCCTTTCTCTACAAGACAGGCGGCAAACTCAACGTGGAATCCATCTACGAGATCCTGACCGACGAGGACGCCCTGCCCCGGCATCCCCTGGTGTTGCAAGGAACCTTCGGCGAGGTCCCGGTGGCGGTCATCAACAACCACTACAAGTGCTGCGGGGACAACCACCTCGACCCCGGCGATCCGTGGGACGAGGAGACCCGGCGCCTGCGCGCCAGCCAGGTGTTGCAGGGCTGGATCGAGGACAATCTTCCGGGCATGCGGGTGATCGTCGTGGGGGACTTCAACGACGAGCTGACCGACCCGGCCGCGGACAACGTGTTCCAGAACTTCCTGGACGATCCGGTCCATTACCGCTTTGCCGACATGGCCATCGCCGAGGGCCCGAGCGACGGGTGGTCATACCCGGCCTGGCCCAGCCACCTGGACCATATCCTGGTCACCTCGGCCCTGTTTCCGGCCCTGGAGGCGGCCGGGAGCGAGACCCGGGTGGTGCGCCTCTACGACTACTTCAGCAGCGGCTGGTCGGCCTACGACAAGAATCTCAGCGACCACCTGCCGGTTTTTGTCAGGTTGCACCCTTGAATTTCAGGGCCATGCAGGTTACCGCCAGGGCGGCGTCATGTTCAACCGCGCCAGCTTGGCCTCGAACTCTGCGCGCTCCCGATTGCGGACCAGCCCGCCGCGTTTGGACTGTTTGAGCCAGCCCGCCTCCCTGGCGACCGCCAGGGCCTTGTCCGCATCCCCGGCGCCCAGGGCGGCCATGATGGCCGTCTCCAGGCGTGAGAACCCCATGGCGCCCAGGCGGTAGTCCTCGAAGGCCTCCCAGGTCAGGGGCACCCAGCGGGCGACGATTTCCCTGCCGATGACGGTGGCGTAGGCGCGGATCTCCTGCTGGGCGTGGGGGTCCATGCGCAGGGCCAGGAAGTGCAGCAGGTTGTGCAGGTCCATCTTCCAGTAGGCCTCGGTGTAGGTGCACAGGGGCAGGTCCTTGCGGGCCTGCTCGCGGGCGACGCCCGCCTCCAGGCGCCGGTTGTACACCGCGCGGGCGTGGTCCTGAAGCTCGGCCTCGGCGGCCGACAGTTCGGCTCCGGCCGCAGGATCCAGCAGGCCGCTGCTGCCCTGCTTGTTGTCCTGCGCCTGCAGGCGCCACTGATCCGCAGCGGTGCGCTGGGCGGCGTCGATGGCCACCGAATAGCGGGTGCTCGTCTCGTTCACCGAGGCCATCCGATGTCGGATCCACTGCCGCCAGGCGTCCATGGGCACGCGCACGTGCAGCTTCAACTCGCACATCTCGAAAGGGGTCGTGTGCCGGTTGCGCAGCAGGTAGCGGATCAGGCCCCGGTCGTCGCTGACCTTCTTCGTGCCCTGGCCATAGCTGACGCGGGCGGCCTGCACCACCGCCGCGTCATCGCCCATGTAGTCGATCACCCGCACCAGCCCGTCATCGAGGACCGGGAAGGGCTTGCCCAGGATCTCGTCCAGGGCCGGGACGCGGGGGCGGGGCAGGGCCTCGGCCTGCGGAGTCTTCTCGGGCTGCATCTCCATGGTTACTCCCGGTCTTCGGTGAAGGCCTGCTTGACCGCCGCCGCGACGAGGTCCTGATCGGCGTGCTCGGCCACGGTGACGCGCAGGGCCGACTCGTCGCCCATGGCGCGCCTGATGGCGAACTCGGCGCCCGGATTGCGGGCCCAGGCCCGGCGGGCGATGCCGTTGTTGACGTCCCAGTGCAGCATGGCGCGCAGGCGCCGGTCGGCCTCCGGCGATCCGTCCAGGACCATGCCGAACCCGCCGTTGATGACCTCGCCCCAGCCCACGCCGCCGCCGTTGTGGAGGCTCACCCAGGTGGCGCCGCGGAAGCTGTCGCCGATGACGTTGTGGACGGCCATGTCCGCGCAGAACATCGAACCGTCGCGGATGTTGCTGGTCTCGCGGTAGGGGCTGTCGGTGCCGGAGACGTCGTGGTGGTCGCGGCCCAGGACCACCGGCGCGGAGATCTCGCCGCGCGCGATGGCGGCGTTGAAGGCCGCGGCGATGGCCCGGCGTCCTGCGGCGTCGCTGTAGAGGATCCGCGCCTGGCTGCCGACCACCAGCCTGTTGGCGCCGGCCTGCCGGATCCAGCGCAGGTTGTCCAGGTACTGCTGACGGATCTCGTCCGGGGCTCCGGACGCCAACTCCTCGGTCACGTCGCCGGCGATGCGGTCGGTGGTCTCCAGGTCGGCCGGATCACCGCTGGG
>JALUJS010000218.1 GCA_027056825.1 Candidatus Krumholzibacteriia bacterium
CTTTTTGGTTGATGCCGGTGGTAAGAAATTTTACAGTTTACAGGTTCCAAGGATGTTTTTGACCTTCACCGGGCCCGAGGCGCGTGTATGTCGCTGGATTTGCATCATCTTCCTTCTCCCATGCCGCCTGACGCCGTCCTTGTGGGGCCCGATTCCTGGACCGGGGGGGATGGCGCCTGTTTCTCCGCTCCCGCAGACGCGCTGGCCTGGTTGCAGGGGCTGGGGGACGCGGACCCGGCCCGGTTGGTGATTCTCCACCAGGACGCTTTCGCCGGCCCCCAGGGTCTGCAGCACCTGGAGGAATGGCTGACCGGGATGGCGGAACTGCCGGTTCGGCACCTCGCGGTCCTGTTGCACGGCGGACTCGAGGGAAGCCATCTCGTACGGTTGTTCCGGGCCGGCCTCTTCGACGCCGTGGCTTTGCCCCTGTCCAGCCACGAATGGCTCAACGTCCTGATCCGGGCCGAGCGCAGGCTGGAACGCCGTCAGCAGAGCCGACAGCTGTTGCGGGACAGCGCCCGCGCCCAGGACCTGTTGCGCGACCTCAAGGATTCGGTGGGACAGGCCGTCGACCTGAACACTGGCGAACTGCTGAAGGCCCAGGAGACCCTCGAGGCCGTCAACCGCCGCCTGACCCACGAGATGCAGGAACTCTCCCTGCTGTACCGCTTCGGTCGCGAACTCAGCCAGGCCCGCAACTGGGACGAGGTTCTCGGCCGCATCCTCGGGGAACTGGGTGAATTCCTGGACGCCGGCGGTGCCACCCTGGTGCTCAAGTCGGCCGTGGGGGGCGCCTTCCGCGCCCGCCGCACCTGGGGCTGGGAGGACGGATCCTGGGACCGGGTCCTGCTGGACCTGGAGGATGAGGCCGCCGGCAGGACCGGGGAGCAACTCCTGTCCTGGAGCCTGCTGGGTAACGGGATGGGGCCGGCCGGGGCGCCCGGGCGCGAGGGCCGCAGGGTGATCGCGTTGCCCCTGGATCACCAGGGCCTGCGTTTGGGCTACCTGCTGCTCCTGTTTCCCACCGCCGAAATGGCTTCGCGGGCCGATGAACGCTTCCTGCCGTTCCTGCAGGCGGTCCAGGTGATCCTGGCCGAGGAAGTCGCCGGCGCCCAGATGCTGGACCGGATCCGGGACATCGGTGTGTTCAACGCCCGGGTCCTGGAAACCGTCAGCAGCGGCATCTGGGTGTTCGACGAAACGGGAACTACGGTCTACTGCAACCGGGCAGGCCAGGAAATGCTCGCCGGGGCTGCGGTCCCTTCCAGCGATCCCAGCGCGTTCCTGTACCGCATCGGACGCGGTCGGCTGGCCGACGCCGTCGGTCCCGGTGAAGACTTTCCCGAGCTCATCGGCGACGGACGCCTGCGCCTGGAGGGTCAGGACGGTCTGCTGCTGCCGACCCTGCGCGCGGCCGAGGGCGGCCTCTACCGCGGGGAAGGGGAATTGACCAGCGTCAGCGGGGAAGTGGTACCGGTGGCCGTACAGGCCTCCCTGATGGAGGGGCAGGTGCGGCACCAGACCTGGCTGGTCATCGTGGCGGAGGACCTGCGCGAACGCCGGCAGCTCGAACAGGAGCGCATGCGCGTGGACAAGCTCCAGGGACTGGTGGAGATGTCCGCCACCCTGGCCCACGAGATCCGCAACCCCCTGATGGGCTTGAGCGCCCAGGCCGAGCTGCTGGCCGACCAGCTGGAGGCCGACGATCCCCGGCGCCGGTACATCGATGTCATGACCCGGGAGGTCGAGCGCATCAACTCCACCATCGACCGCATGCTGAACTTCACGCGGCCCTACCGGCCCGAACTGGCCGAGGGGGATCTGCTCCAGCCGGCGCGGGACGCCCTGGAGCTGTGCCGCAGTCGCGCGGAAGCCCGGCAGGTGGACCTGGAACTCGAGATCGCCGACCTGCGCGGGGAGGACATCGCCCGCGGCTGGTCCCTCTGCTACGATGAGGGCCAGATCAAACAGGTTCTGCTGAACCTTCTGCTCAACGCCATCGACGCCGCCCCCCGGAAGGAAGGGCGCGTCGTTCTCGAGCTGGCGTCGCGCCCCGACCTGGAGCTGCCCGCTCCCGACGGGGCTGGGCGCTTCCTGGCCCCGGGTGTCGTCATCCGGGTCGTGGATAACGGACCGGGCTTCACCGCCGAGGTGCGTGACCGGATTTTCCGTCCCTTCTTCACCACCAAAAGCTCCGGCACCGGGCTGGGGTTGTCTTTGTGCCACAAGATCGTCACCGCCCACGGCGGGGACATCACAGCATCCCGGGAGGATGACCGGACCGTCTTCCAGGTCCTGCTGCCGCGCCAGGCGCGCGGCGGCGCCCCTTCCCGGCTGGAGGTTGCCGAATGAAACCGAGGATCCTGGTCGTCGATGATGAAGCTACTATCCGCGATTCCCTGCGCGAGTCCCTGCTGGCCGCCGACTACGACGTGGCCACGGCCGAGTCCGGCGAGGAGGCCCTGGCCATGCTTCACGGCCAGGAATACGACCTGGTCGTTTCGGACCTGAAGCTGCCCGGGGTCTCGGGCCTGGACATCCTGCACGCCCTGCGCAACCAGGGCAGCCAGATGCCGGTCATCATGATGACCGCCTACGGAGACGTGGACACCGCCGTCAGCGCCATGCGGGGCGGGGCCTACGATTTCATCCCCAAGCCCTTCAAGCTCGGCACCATCAAGAAGCAGGTGCGGGCGGCCTTGCGGGCCACCACCGCCCCGGCGCGGCCCGCCGCCAGGGTCCCGGGCAAGGCGGAGGCGCAGGACAGGGACGAGGCGCCCGCCCCGGTGGCCGAGGGACGGTACATGGGCATGATCAGGTCGTGCCCCGGCCTGAAGCGCGTGGCCGAGATGCTGGAGAAGATCGGCAACAGCCGCAGCGGCAACGACACCTCCATCCTGATCCAGGGCGAATCCGGAGCCGGCAAGGAAATCATCGCCAGGGCCATCCACGAGGTCAGCGCCGGCAACCATGACCGCTTCATGGAGATCAATTGCGCCGCCGTACCGGAGACCCTGCTGGAGAGCGAGCTTTTCGGGCACGAGAAAGGCGCCTTCACCGACGCCAAGACCCGCAAGGAGGGCCTGTTCGAACTGGCAGGCCAGGGCACCATCTTCCTGGACGAGATCGGGGAGATGGGGATCCTGCTGCAGAGCCGCCTGCTTCGGGTCCTGGAGAACCGTCGCTTCCGCCGGGTCGGCGGCAAGGACGACCTGGAGGTCAAGGCGCGGGTGGTGGCGGCCACGAACCAGCGCCTGGGCGAGGCCATCGAGGCCGGAACCTTCCGCAACGACCTCTACTACCGTTTGCAGGTGCTGGAGATCCATGTGCCGCCCCTGCGGGAGCGCCCTCAGGACCTGGAGGTGCTCATCAACGCCTTCCTGCGGGATTTCAACCAGCAACTCGGCCTTCAGTGCGCGCCCATCGACAAGGGCCTGCTGGAGTCGCTCCAGAAGTATCCCTGGCCCGGCAACGTGCGGGAGTTGAAGAACCTTTTGAAGCGGATCATGATCCTGGAGGAACCCGCGCGGCTGGAGGCGTCCCACTTCCCGGCATTCGTCCTGGACGGGCGGAATCCGCGTTCCGTATCCGCGCACCAGGAACTCGGCCGGGCCACCGGGCTGGTGCCCCTGTCCGAGGTGGAGAGACTGCACATCCTCTACACCCTGGAAATGACCGAGAACAACAAGTCCAAGGCCGCCCGCATCCTGGGCATTAGCCGCCAAACGCTGCGCGAGAAGCTCCGGCAGTACGAGGCCGGCAAGGATCAGGATGACTTGAAGAGCGACGCGGCCAGCAACTGACCGTCCCGCCGTGATCTGGTCATTAGCTGTCCAGTCCTTGGACAGTCCCTGCGCCCGGGCCCTTGAGGCCTGGGCGCAGGGAC
>JALUJS010000219.1 GCA_027056825.1 Candidatus Krumholzibacteriia bacterium
GGGGGATGGGTCGCTGCGGATTGACCAGGGATTCGAAGGTGGCGCGGCGCCCGTCCGGGGCCACCCGCACCAGGGCGATCTGGACGATGCGGTCGTGGTCCACGTCCGTGCCGGTGGTTTCCAGGTCAAAGGCGACCAGGGGCCGCTCAAGCTGAAGATTCTTCATGTGAGGTCCTTTGCGTCCGTTTTCGGCATTATGCCGTCAAGCGCCCCCGGTGGCAAGCCGGGGGTTTCCTCTTGCCTGCCCGATGATTCAGGCTAGAATAAGGGATGCAGATGGATCTGCACCCCGCACCCGGGCGTGCTGCCGGGTAGGCGACAGGAGACGCCTTCGCAATGACCCGCAACATCGTCATCTGGACCCTGGTCCTGGGCCTGCTTGCGCCCTGTGTTCCCCTGCCCGCAGGCGTGGGTCCGGTAGCCGCCCAGGAATGGCGGACCCACAAGGTGCGGCGTGGGGAAAACCTGACCGTCATCGCCAAACGGTACGGCGTCTCCGTGCAGGACCTGCGGGACTGGAACGACCTGCGCAGCGACGAACTGGCCATCGGCCAGCGCCTGCGCGTCCCCGATCCGGACAGCGAATGGTACGTGGTGCGCCGTGGGGACAGCCTCTCGAAGATCGCCGCGGCCCATGACATCTCCCTGGCCTTCCTGAAGTCGCTGAACAACCTGCGGGGCAACACCATTCATCCCGGCCAGCGCCTGCGCGTGCGCCCCTCGCCCCGGGACGAGGCCGTCCACGTGGTGCAGCGCGGCGACACCCTCCTGCGCATCGCCGGGCGCTACGGCGTGAGCGTCGCCCACCTGAAGGAGATCAACGACCTCGACGGCGACCGCATCTATCCGGGACAGAAGCTGCGGCTGCGCGAGGCCGCGCCCTCGGTGCACATCGTCGAGCGCGGGGACGCCCTGTGGGAGATCGCCGAGGCCTACGGCATCTCCCTGGAGCACCTCAAGGAGATCAACGGACTGACCAGCGACCGCATCTACCCCGGGCAGGAGCTGCGGCTGAACGGGGCGGCCGCCCCCCGCGTGGCCACCTACGTGGTCCAGCGCGGCGACAACCTCAACGAGATCGCCCGCCTGCACCAGATGAGCCTGCGCGAGCTGCGCAGGATGAACAACATCACCGGTTCGCTCATCTTCCCCGGGCAGAAGCTGAAGGTGCGCCCGTTGCTCGGTGGCGCGCCGGTGGCCGGAGATCCCGGCGCGGTCGGCTCGCTGGCGGACCTGGCGCTGGACGACATCCTGCCCCGCGTGCCGGGAGTGGCGCGGCTGAAGACCGCCAACGGTCCCTACTACTACGAGGCGCCGCGGGCGGCCGCCCAGAAGAGCCGGGGCTACTACGAGAAGGCCACCATCTCCCCGGCCATGTGTTACCGCCACGGCCGCGAACTGCTGGACCGCTTCGACGCGGAGCTGGATCGCCAGCGGTCCTTGAGCCGGAAACTGGCCGGATGGACCTTCGTGCTGGATCCCGGCCACGGCGGCATCGACCCGGGCACCATCGTCAGCGCCAAGGACGCTTCCGGAAAGCGCTACTACGTGGTCGAGGACGAATACGTTTACGACCTGGCCCTGCGGGTCTACGCCCTGCTGCGGCTGCACGGCGCCGACGTGACCCTGACCCTGCTGAGCCCCAACCACCTGCTGCGCCGCAACGCGCCGGAATCCATGACCTTCGTCCACGATCGCAGCGAGGTGTTCAACGACAAGGAGTGGAACCGCCGCAACCGCGAGTCCACCCACCCCATGGGCGGCCAGAAGTACCTGAACGAGCGCAAGGCCATCGCCCGGCGCGCCTTCCGGAACGCGAACCCGCGCCGGACCGTGTTCCTGAGCTTCCACGCCGACAACGATCCCGAGTCCGGCGGCGTGTTCACCGTGTTCCACCTGCAGAACCGGCGCGAGACCGACACCGTCAGCCGCGCCTTCGCCCGCGGCATGCTGCCGGCCATGGGCGCCGGCGCCCGCACCCGCGGGCGCAACCTCGGCGTCCTGCGCGACAACCCCGCCCGCTACAAGCTGCTGATCGAGATGCGCAACCTCGCCTTCGCCGATCACATCTGGGCCATCCGCTACGACGAGATCCGCCAGCGCGACGCCGAGAAGATCGTCAAGGCCCTGCTGGAGACCATCGACGGCCTGGATCCGGTGGCGAAGCGGTAGCCCCTTGTGATGTTGTCACGGGAAGAAATCGTCACCACCCTCGAACCCCTCAACGGGGATTTCTTCCTGATCAATGACCTTGTGGCGTACGCCGACAAGGTGCTGGCCAACGGGCGCAGCCTCGTGCGCCGGGAGCCCTCCACCGGAACCCTCATGGCCTATGTCCTCTACTACGACAACCAGCCGGAGATCCTCATCACCATGGTCTGGACCGCTCCCGACCATCGACGCCGGGGTCTGGCCCGCGACCTTGTGGCTGAACTCCTGGCCGGCGCCGTCAAACCGGTTCACCTGGAAGTCCACCACGCCAACCCTGCGGTGACCCTGTACCGGAAGCTGGGATTCCGGGTGGTGTCCCGGAAGGGGGATATCCTTACCATGAAAAGGGAGCCGGACGCCTCCGGGGAGCGTCCGGCTCTTTCGTGATTTCCTGAAGCGCGGCGGGTTATCCCTGCCGCGGCACCTTGAACACCCATTCCGGATGCATGTCGCTGGTGCCGGCGTGGATGCCCGTGAGGGTCTCGCGCAGCTTCAGGGTCAGCGGGCCCTCGGTCCCGTCGCCGATGGTGTGGTCGGCGCCCTGGTAGTGGATCACGCCCACCGGGGTGACCACCGCGGCGGTGCCGCAGGCGAAGACTTCCTTCAGCTTGCCGCTGTGGGCATCGTCGATGACCTGCGCGATGGCCGGATGCTCCTCCACCCACCGGATGCCGAAGTCGCCCAGCAGCGCGCCGATGGACTCGCGCGTCACCCCGTGCAGGATGGTGTCCGCAGCCGGCGCCGTGATCACCTTGTCCTCGTACACGAACATGATGTTCATGGCGCCCATCTCCTCGACGTACGAGGTGGTCTTGGCGTCCAGCCAGATGATGTTGTCGTAACCCTCGGCCTGGGCAAGCTGGATGGGCAGCAGGGAGGCGGCGTAGTTGCCGCCGGTCTTGGCCGAGCCGGTGCCGCCGGGCGCGGACCGCACATACTTCTCCTCCACCTTCAGGCGCAGGGGATTGACGCCGTGGGCGAAGTACGACCCCACCGGGCCGATGATGATGTAGAAGATGTAGTCCGTGCTGGCCTTGACGCCCAGGCCCACCTGGGTGGCGATCATCGTGGGCCGGATATACAGGGCGTTGGGGCTCGTGGGCACCCAGTCCCTGTCCAGGTCGATGAGCATGTTCAGGGCCTTCATGAACAGATCGGGATCGACCTTGGGCATGCACATGCGCTCGCAGGAGCGGTTGAAGCGGGCGATGTTCCGGTCGGGGCGGAACATGTGCACCGAGCCGTCCTTCTTGCTGGTGTAGGCCTTCATCCCCTCGAAGATCTCCTGGCCGTAGTGCAGCACCTTGGCCGCCGGATCCAGGGAAAACGGGCCATAGGGCACGATGCGGGGGTCGTGCCATTTCCCGTCGTTGTAGTCCATGATGAACATGTGGGGAGTGAAGGTGGTCCCGAAACCGAAATCGTCCTTCGGCGGGGTGGCGGGGTTGGGATTCCTGGTGACCGTGATGTTCATCCCGTCCTCCTCCTGACAGGCCCGCAGGGGCCCTTAAACCGGGGGAAAACCGCCTGATATGCGGCTCTTGCCTGCTTGGAATGTCGTCATTGAAACACGGGAACGCAAGCGTAGCGACCGGGTTCCCGGCCGCCTCCACCACCTGGCCGGAAACGGAAAACCGGGCTGTTCCGTCGCCCGAAGGAACAGCCCGATTTGGGGGGAGGGGCGGCGCCGTGTTCGCCCTGCCGGCGCCGCCCCGGGGGATCCGGCCCCTCGCTCAAACGGCCGGATTGGAGGTACCTGCTCTTCAGGTTGCAAATCCGGTGCCCAAAAAGTGTCCCGCTAACTAACTCGTTTTCCACAAGCATGTTGTCGGGCTTTCCGTGGATTCCGCGCCTACATTTCCGGCCGAAACTGTCCCGCAAAAGTGTCCCATTCCCGGCCAAGCGTCCCACGGGGTGGCACACCCTGGGACAGTGCCCGGTGGCGAGCCCGAATATCGATTCATATGCTCCTGTTAACCCGGGTGGATGAGCAATCGCCCGATCATTCCGGTTCCCGCCCATTAGAGAATATGGAGTGACCGGTCACCCGTCCGTATAATCGCGTGCTACCAGGCCATGGTGGATCTGGATAACGCAGACGGAGAAAGGATGACCGGCCATGAGCAAAGATACCATATGGATTGGGATTGATGACCACAAAATGAGTTTGTCGACGGCATTGTTGCGAGGATCTGACAGCAACGAGCCGGAGCTCAGGAAGATAGCCAACGAGGATCGCGCCTTGCGGCGCTGGGTTCGACGCCTTGAACGTGAGGCCGCAGGTGGTCAGATCCTGATTTGCTACGAAGCCGGCCCGAATGGTTTTGCACTGAAGCGGCGGTTGGAGTCCATGGGTTCGGTTCAGGTCGAGGTGATCGCACCGTCACTGACTCCTCGTCGTTCGGGCCAGCGGGTGAAGACCGATAGTCGTGACGCCGCGAAGCTTGTCCACCTCTATCGCTCCGGTGAGTTGACATCGATCGCCATGCCGGACGAAGAAGATGAGTCGGCGCGGGATCTTGGCCGGACCTTTCAACAGGTCAAGCAGGAGATCCTGCGCAAGCGACATCACATTCTGAAGTTTCTGATGCGGCGCGGACGGATCTATCGTGAGGGCCAGAACTGGACCTTGAAGCACCGGCGCTGGTTGAAATCCCAGCAATGGGAGACATGGAGTGACGAGGTGAGCTTCGGCGAGTTGATGACGGGTCTTCGCGAACTTGAGGACCGCCGTCTTCGCCTGGAGCAAGCGCTGTCCCGCTTGGCGGAGGAAGAGTCACGGGCGATGATGGTGGGCGTGTTACGCTGCTTCCACGGGATCGACACGACTGCGGCGGTGATCCTGACGACCGAGATCTTCGACGTGGGTCGCTTCAAGACCCCGCGTCGGTTGATGAGTTACTTGGGGCTGACATCCGGGGTGGACCAGAGCGGGGATCGAGAGCGGCACGGAGGTATCACCAAAACGGGCAACCGATTTGCTCGTTTTACCTTGGGGCAGATTGCCTGGCACTATCGGCATCGACCATCGGTGGGGGCGAAGTTGAGGAAGCGACGTCAGGACCAGCCGCTATGGGCTATCGCCATTGCCGACCGGGCCCACCAGCGCCTTTACCGCCGCTATTGGGCGTTGGTCAATCGCGGCAAACCGGTGCACAAGGCCGCCACGGCCGTTGCCAGGGAGTTGGTGGCATTCCTGTGGGAAGCCATGATCGAGGTGAAGAGTCGTACGGAACTACAGAAGGAAATTGCGGCATAGCCGCAAATGAGGAAGTAGAACAAGATGAATCGAGCGGAGCTGGCACGATCTGGAGATCCCAGAGCGGGCTATGCGGTAGGGAGTTCATCTCCTGAGTACGCGATTTTAGATTTGGGCAACTCCTTGACGGATCAATGTCATGCGGTTTCGGCCCGCGGATATCAGACTGACTCGTCGTCGAAGCGCCCAGCTCCGCTTGGTTTTTTCACCGGAGGGTGATCGACTATTGACAACGGTCACTCCATATCAGCCCGCATTATTGAATCGCTACGCGATCCCGCAAGGCGATGACATGAAGGAGCGACATGAAACCCCTCGCCCTGATCTCCCTGCTGGCCCTGGCAGCCCTGGCCACCGCGCCGGGATGCCAGGACGCAGCCGAGAGCCCCACCGACCCGGTGGCGGTGGATACGCCGGGCCTGCTGGCCGAACCTCCCTTCACCGGGGGTGAAACCAACACCGTCGCCTGGACGGATACCGGCGCGGATTCCTACCGCGTGGACATGGCCGCCGACATGGACTTCGCGTCCGTCGAGGCATCTTCCGACTGGACCACCGCAACCACATGGACCTTCACCGGCCTGGAGCACGGAACGACCTACTATTTCCGCGTCCAGGCCCGCGACCCCGAGGGCAACACCAGCCCCTGGTCCCAGCCCCAGGCATCGACCCAGGACGCCGTGCCGCCGGTCACGGGCATCGCACCGACCCCAGGCGACCAGACCAGCCTCCGCTTCACCCTGGTCCTGGAGGGCCAGGACGACCTGAGCGGCATCACCGAAATCGACCTGTGGTACACGGTGGACCAGGGCCCCATGACCTTCGAGGGCACCTACTCACCCGGCAATGTCGTCATCGTCGCCGAAGAGTCGGGCTTCTTCCGCTTCTACACCACCGGGGTCGATGCCGCCGGCAACCGCTCCTCCCTTCCGGACACGGCCCAGGTCGTCACCCAGGTGCCTGAACCCATCATCATCACCGACGTGCAGGGGGAGGATTTCGACATCACCAACGCCGTTCTCAAGCACCACCTGGCGGCGACCTACTGGGCCCACGGCGTCGGCCGCAACACCATCCGCCCGGTCATCGACCCCCGCATGATCGGGCCGGGCGATCCCGGTTACCCCGACGACGACGAGCAGGTCGAGGTCATCGGCGTGGCCATGGGTGATGACATCCGGGCCTACAAGATCATCGATATTCCCGACCGCGAGGTGGTGGACGACGTGGTGAACGGGGCCGAACTCGCCGTCACCTACTGACCGCTCTGCGATTCGACTGTCGTGTACAGTCGCCGGTTGGATGACGGAAGTCCCGAAGGACGCCTCCTGACGTTCGCGGCCAGCGGATGGACCTGGCAAAACATCTTCGTCCTGCAGGACCTGGAGACCGGCAGCCTGTGGTTTCCGGGCTTGAGCTTCAACGGGGGGTTGAGCCAGTTTCTGGTGTGTGTCGCGGGTGAACTCCAGGACGTGACGGTCCCGGCGGTAAGCTCGGTGCGCCAGCGCTGGGTGTCATGGCATGCCGATCACCCCGACACCAAGGTCATGATTGTGAAGTAAGCGGCCGTTAACCCGGATTATTGAATCGCTACGTGATTCAATAATCCGGGGTAAAGTCCCACCTCCTCGGTGTGTCTAAATAAAAATGAAAAATCATTATCTTGAGCCTGCGTCTAAAATATGATACTAATAGTATGTAAATTCATCATTTTTCCCGGCCATCTGCATGGTTGGGGGCACAAAGGGGGAGAGTATGCCGTTACCGCGCCCACGTTGCTCCATCCGGGTCATTTCAGCACTTCTTGCGACTTTGCTGATCCTTCCTTCGCCCGCCACCGCAGCCATCATCAATAACCTGGAATTCCAACAGTTGACCTTCGTTCCCGTGGATCCCGAACGTCCGGTCCAGAGCCTGACGGATGTGGGCCGGGTGATGGTCCTGTACGACAAGGACCCGGAACCGGGTTATCTGAACATTTCCGCAGCCATTCCGGGGCTGACCCCGGAGCCCCAATGGATCGTCCGCAACTTCATCATGACCGACATGACCATGGGTCCGCCCCAGGAGGAGGTGGCATACAACTTTCCCCTGTCGGTCCTGGGCATGGAGCCCGGGATGCCCTGTCCGGAGATCCAGTACGGCTTCTCGTTGAATCCCTTTCCTTTCAGCGATGAAGAAGGAGCGGCATGGGCTCTCACCGCGCCCCTGGACCAGATGGCCTTGCCTCTGGAGATGTCGGTGGAGCGACCCCGCGGCGTCACCCTGATGGATTCCACGGTGGTGGACTCCATTCCCACCGAACCCGATTTCTGGTACACCCATTTCCTGGCCCCCGGCCTGACCCTCAACGAGACCATGATCGGCTGCCAGATGCACAACATGCCCCTGGATTCCACGGCCCGGGCCAACGACTGGAACGGCTGTGTTCCCGCAAGTTGCACCAACAGCCTGCACTGGCTGAAGGACCAGAACAGCAACGTCGATTTCCCCGGCGACGAGAACCAGACCTTCCGCGAATTATCCAATCTCATGAACCGGCTTCACAAGCAGGGGGTGTCCACAACGGACATGGTTCGCGCCAAGCTGGATTTCATCGAGGCCCACAACCTGCCCATCCAGGTCAAGTTCCAGAATTACTTCCACGATGGAAACATCACCAGCAGCTCGGGTTATTCCACCGCGGGTGATTCCCTGGCCGGCCCCGTGCACACGCTGCCCACCAAGGACTGGCTGTTTTCCGAGGCCCGGGACAAGGAGGACGTGGAGGTCATCTTCGGCTACTGGTACCAGGCGGCCGATGGCAGCTGGCATCGCGACGGCGGTCACGCCGTGGCCCTGTCGGGAACGGGCATGGTCCTGGACCAGCCGGTCATCCACATCAAGCATGACAATTCCCAGTCCACTCCCGGCGGCAACGTCCAGGAGCAGATTCCCGTCTATGTCACCCCCGACGGCGGCATGATCCTGATCGGAAAGGGGGGCAAATGGAAACACGGCACCACCGGCCCCGAGTACCAGCATCACGCCGTAGTCGACGGAGTCGTCAGCGAAAGCCCCAAGGAGGGGGGTGTTCCCGGGCCGCCGGCCATCGAACACCTGACCCGGTATTGCCAGGAATTCACGCGGGTCATCCCGCCGGGAAAATCCCTGTACCTCAATTTTCCCGATGTCTGGTTCCGGTGCCTGAACATGACCATCTACACCTGGGATCGCGAACATGAACCCCTGTACATGTACAAGACCGGTGAATGGAACAACAACGACAACGAAGTCAGGGAGCTCGCCAATCCCGGTCCCCTGCCCATGACCGTGACCATTCACAATGACGATTGGGCGCCATCCTGGATGTATTCTTCCTGGGATGTGGGCGTCTCCATCGGACCCAGCTCGCCCGACAAGGCGACCTCCCCGTTCAACCCCGAGGTCTGGGGCGGTTTCTCGGTCGGTTTCTCCGACACCAGCGGCGATGAATTCGGGGATATCACCGCGCCGGTGGTGCAGGTCGACGCGGGCGCCGGATGCAACCTGGGAGACATTCCCCGGCGGCTTTCCGCGCTTCCCGGCAGCGGGGTCCAGCAACTCGAACTCTACGAGATGGTCCCAGCCTGGAACCCCTACTGGGAACAGCTGGCCCTGGTGGTGGATGTCGCCGAAGTCACCAGTCCCGGCGATCTGCTCGTGACCATTTTGAATTCAGGCGAACAGATCCTGATCCCCGTTCCCACCGTGGGCCGGTATGAACAGGTTCTGCAGATGAACCTGCCCATGGGGCCGGAAGTCCGGGCCATCATCCAGCCCCAGAACGGGCTGGACATGGTCCTGGATTGCTTTGGCATGCCCTCGGTGGCCGGCCTGTCCGACACCCCGGACGCATCGGACATTCCCCGGCAACCCGTGCTGGCGAGCATCTCTCCCAACCCGTTCAATCCCACCACGGTGATCCGCTTCGGTGTTCCCGTGGACGGGCCCGCGGTTCTGGATGTGTACGACATCCGGGGACGCCGGATCGCCACCCTGTTCGAGGGTCGGCTGACGGCGGGCTATCACGAGGAGATCTGGCGCGGGATGGATGACGGCGGAAGACCGGTTTCAGCCGGTACCTACATCGCCAGGCTGAAGGTGGGGCGCAACATCGCCACGGCCAAGATGGTGGTTGTCCGCTGACCGCCCGGCACCATGGACAAGGGGGCGTCGGCGTGACCGGCGCCCCCTAGCCCGCATGATTGGATTGCGTAGCGATTCAATCATGCGGGCTGATTTTCCAGCGCGTGCGCCTACTTCACCAGGGTGATCACCTGGTCGCGGTGAATCGTGCGGCCGTCCACCTGGGCGGTCATCCGCACCCGGTACACACCCGAGGCCACGGGACGCCCGGAATCATCGGCGCCGTTCCAGGTCACCGCGTGGTCGCCCGCCCCGTACACGGCCGGAGCGAAATGCGCGACGCGGCGGCCGCGTGCGTCATAGATCTCCAGGCCCACAGAACCCTCGGCGTCCAGGGCGAAGCGCAGCTCGGTGCGCGGATTGAACGGGTTGGGGGCGTTGGGCAGCAACCGGGCGTCCTCCAAGTCCGCGGGCCTGTCGGGCACCGAGCTCAAAGGATCGAACACGGTGAAGTCGGCCACCCGCGCGGCGTGGTCGCTGGCGTCGGTGGTGTCGTACTGCTGCAGCCCGTAGGTCGCCAGGGTGGTGGCGGTCATGGTGCGCGTCTCCAGCACGTAGTGGTTGTGCAGATCCAGGGCGCTGTCGGTGTAGAGGACCCAGTCCAGCATACCCGGATAGTAGGAGCTGAAGTCGTTGCGCCAGGTGTAGCTGGCGCGGGCGTCCGGCTGGCGCGACTGCACCGGCACGAAGGGCAGGCCGCCCCAGTCCGGGGCCATGTCCGGGCCGTAGGTCCCCTCGTCCTGGATGTCTCCGCTCTGGATGGTCAGCAGTTGCTGCCGCCAGCCCACCAAGTTCAGGTCGCCGGCCATCAGGAAAGGCGTGCCGTCGGGCAGGTCCAGCAGGCCGCCGGGGGTCTTGGCGTCGCGCAGGAACTCCACGATGGCGTCGGCCTCGTTCTGCCTGTCGGCGTCGGCGCTGCAGCAACGCCAGTGCGAGGCGATGAGCAGCAGGTCCTTGGCTTGGTTCGGCAGGTCCAGCAGGACGGCCGTGTTGCGGTAGCTCGGAGTGATCAACCAGCTGTCCAGGACGGGAAAACGGCTGCAGATCACGTTGCCGCCGTCGATGCCCACCGCGTACCAGGCCTCGCCCGGGCCGCTCGGCAGGTGGGTCTCGATCATGTCGCGCACCTCGGTGGCGCTGTGGTACCAGACCTCGCAGATGATGAGCATGTCCGGATCCACCGCCTTGAGCAGCCGGTCCTGGGCCGCCTCGGCGGACCCGCCGTCGAACAGGCCGTCGCTCTGGACATTCCATTCCATCAGCCGGATGTGCGAGGGGTCCTGCCGCTCCAGGGGAATGGTCGGAACGGGAAGGGTCCCGGCGGCGAAGGTATAGGAGATGCTGCCGCTGTCGGGACAGATGTCCCCGCCCGCGTCGTCGGTCAGGATGAAGCGCACGGTGTCACCCAGGAACAGGTTGGCGCCGCCTGCCGGAACCGCGTTGCGGGCCAGGGCCACCTCGAACTCGGTGCTGCTGACGGTGGGACCCATGAGCAGGCCGACCGCCGCATGCTCGATCGTGGCGTTGCCCCCCTTGTAGTAGAAGGTCCCGTCGCGGAAGCCGAACTCCCACACCAGCTCGGCGCCGATGCCGCCGAAGGACTGGCCGGTGCCGGCGTCCATGTCGGTGTCCAGGTACAGCCGCATCTCCTGCTGCTCGTCCGGCTGCACGTCGGCGGTGGTCTCGAAGCGCAGGTAGAAGTAGTCCTGGTCGTTGGCCACCCACACGTTGCGGAAGTCGATGCCGGAGGCACCGGCATCCCCGGCGCCGTCGGTGAATACGGGCGTCAGGGCGGTCCAGTCGTCGAAGAAGCCATCCATCTGGATGGGGGCGAGGTCGGCGGCCGCGGGCACGGCCACGACCAGACATAGGGCGAGGGCGATCCACCAGGTGCGCATGGAAACAGACCTTTCTGCAAAACAACGGTTTGCGGGACACTTGATTATAACATTTTGACTCGAATTTTTGAAAGAACAAAATATTTTAGTTGTGCCCTCGAAATTGTGTTTTTCCCCTGGCGGGCCGGGTTCACTCCCGGCCCGCTTCCTTTTTTGCCCACCTCAGTACGCCATCTTCAACTCGTGCTTCAGGTTCCGGCCCAACAC
>JALUJS010000220.1 GCA_027056825.1 Candidatus Krumholzibacteriia bacterium
GGTCCCGGGGGCAGGGGATCGACCTCCTGCGGGTGCGGCCGGGCCGTGGGGTGGCGGTTGAAGGCGGAGGGCTGGGGGGGAATCAGGCCGCCGCCCGAATAGAGTCCGTAGCCCATCAGGCCGAAGATGCCGATGCCCTGGCTGTCGGGATTGCCCGCGGGGGTAAAATCGGTAAGCGAGAGCATGCCCAGGCGCAGGCCCACCTCGAAGCAGTAGACGCCCAGGCTGCCGATGCGGCCGAAGGGAAGCTGGTACTCGGTTTCCGGCAACAGCATGACCCGGTCCAGTCCCCCCACGCCGTCAAAGTCCCCTCCGGCCAACCAGGGATCCTCCAGGACACTGTCCGCCACGGCCGCGGCGAAATCCCGGGGCCCCAGGTACGTGCTCATGATCTGCTCGGGATTGGCGCCCCAGAAATCCGTTTCCGCCCCGGCGCCGGCGTGGATCAGGACAAGGGTGTCGAACTCCCCGAAATCCACCTGCGGATCCACCGTTTCCACCACGTCCCGGGCCAGGACCACCGGCTGCTCGCCCCGCACCGGGTCGTCGCCGTAATAGCCCATGGGCCGGGGCAGGTTGACCACCTCGGGCACGATGGTGAAGCGGAAGGTGAACCGCCCCCCGCTGACGGCTCGGTAGTATTCGGCCACATCCTGGAGCAGGTGGTCGAAGTACACCGAATCGTGGGCGGCATAGAAGTAGTCGTTCTGGGTCGGCGGCGGGAAATCGCCCGGCACCTCGCCGTAGCGTCCGAGCAGGAGGCTATCGCTGAAGTCGCACATCAGCACCACGGCGCGCAGTTCGTCCGGAGCCTTCTCCCCGGCCAGACGCCGCATCTGCAGGTCCCGGTCCCCGTCGGCGCGCAGGACGCGCGTGGCCGCTTCGAGTCCCGTGGCGTGCTCCCGCGCGCGGGCCATCATCACCGCCGGATCGTGCGCAGCGGGCGAGGGAGCTGCGGACACGTGGTTGGGCCATGCCATGGCGAGCAACACCGGGACCAGGCTGAGACGAATCATCTTCGCAAACGGCATGAATATCTTTTCCTTTGGCAGCGAGCCGTCGGGCCCGTCCTCCCTGTCATGGCCGGGAGCGCCCAGTATAGTGACCGGCGGGCGGGCCGGTCAATGATTGCGGTGAGGTCCGACCGCAGGAATCGGTCTGGAAACCGGAAAAAAGGAGAGCCCGACGAAGTTCCTGTCACCCCTGATCGACATTCCCTCGCCGGACTCTCACATGTACTGGCGTCCCCGTCCTGACGACCGATCACTGTTTCCGGTGGCGCCAACCTTTCCGAAAATCCGATCCGCCTGCCCGACGGGTGATGGGGGGAACCCGCCAGCACACACCCGTACCACTTCCTGCTCCAACCGGGGCTCAGCGCCTCCGGGAACCCCCTCCTCCGCGCTGGGCGCTCTTGCCCGCCGAGCCGCGACTGCCCGATCCTGTCCGCGCCGGAGTGCTCGAGCGACCAGTATCACGGCCGCGGTCGCTGCGTTCGCGGACCTGGGTGCGCGACCGCTGGCCGCTGCTGCGTTCGCTGCCGGAGCGCTCCTTGCGCGGTGTCACCTTGGGGGCCGGCTGCACCCGCGTCCGCGAGCGGTCGTTGCGGGGCGCCGCGCGCGGAGTCGTGCGGCCGGCCGGCTCGCGCGACCGGGTCGTACCCGTGCCTCCGGAGTTCCAGATGCGCGTGCCCCGGCGATGCGGTTCGACCGGCCGGATGGTCCGGGAAGAGGGCGAGCCGGGCGTGCGCGGCGACCTGACGGCCGGGGATCGTCCGGAAGCGCCGGGATTCCGCGGACCGGCGGGGCTGCGCACCCGTGAGCCCGGATCCACCGGCTGGAGGGCCGGTTTCCGGGCCTCGGTGCCGGAAACGTGTCGGTACGAGGTCCGGGTCCGCGTGCGGTCGCCGGCGCTCTCGCCCGGCTGACGGATCACGAGCTGGGACCTGGTCCGCGTGTCCCGGGACGGATCGACCACCCGGCCGGTGTGCCGCACGGGGTCCTCCCGGCGCAGGGCGGCGCCGCGGTTGCCCGTGCCGGCGACTCCCTGGGCCGCCGACGGGGTGCGGACGCGCTCACCCGGATCGGCCACCGGGGTGCGGCGGGTCATGGCCGTCCGCGATCGGGCATCCGGCCCATCCTTATCCACCAGTGGCGTCACGCGGCCGTATTCCCGGGTCTTGCGCGCGGTGCGGCTGCCGTCGCCGGGGGTCAGCGGCCGGTAGCGGCGGCCGCCGCCGTCGTAATAGGTGTAGACGTCACCCCAGTAGTAGGGGGAGTCGTACCAGACCCAGGCGCCGCCGTACCAGGAATAGCCCAGGGTGGGCCCGCACACGTAACTGGGCCAATACCAGAAGTTGACCCAGGGCCGGTAGGTCCACGGATCGACGTAGACGTACACGGGCTGGGCGTAGACCGGATAGTAGCCGTAGGTGTCGTACCAGCGGTTGCTCCAGCCGTAGTCGTACTCGATGTCCAGGGTGCAGCGGTCCTCGTACGGGTCATAGCGCACGTCGTCGTCCACGTGGCACTGGGTGCACAGGTACCGCGGATGGTCCACCTTGCGGTGCACGTAGTAGCTCGCGTAGTTCGTAACGACGTAGTCCTCGGTATCTTCCAGGCCGGTGACGGCGTAGTTGATGTCGTTCATGGCCAGGAAGGGATCTCCGGCCACCTCGTAGCGATAGGGATCGCGGCGGTCCTCGCCGTGGAAATCGATCTCCAGGCCACGCAGATCGAAGGGATAGATGGAGGCGATGATCTCCACGAAGCCCTCCCCCTCTTCCCGGTTGGTCAGCAGGGGTTCGGAGCCGGCCACGGGGACCTCGTATTCGTGCCCGCCGAAGACGAAACCGTCATCCAGACGGGTGCGGGGCCACAGGATCTCCACCTGGCCCTCGGTATCGATGCGATAGACCACCGCGTAGGCGTCCCGGTTGACCTGGAAGCCCACGCTCATGCGTTCGCCGCCCCGGTAGACCTCGTCGGCGCCCTTGTCCAGCCAGATGCCCGCCCGCAGATCAACCTTGGCGTAGTCGAAATCCTTGCCGGCCGGATCGTCGGCGGCGGCTATGCCCGCGGCCGCCAGACCCAGCAGCAGGATCAGCAGGTTCGTGGTGATCAGGCGTTTCATGGCTTCACTCCCTCGTTGAGGTCACTGGAAGCGGATGAACTGCATCGGGGTGTCCGCGTCACCCGGCGTTTCGGGAGCCTTCAGTTCGGGCAACCCGTCGATCAGCTGGTAGGCCCACACCAGGCGCACCGACACCGTCGGAGCGATGCCCACGATGCCGAACTTGGCATAGTGGTAGACGCGCGCCACCGGGTCGTACAGTTCGACCACGTAGATGTGACCATCGATCAGTTCCAACTTGCCGGTGCTGGAATACCCGTCGGCCGGGGCCCAGGACACGCCCTCGAACACCAGGTTCTCGTGGGCGTCGAGGAAAACCCCGAAATCCTGGATGCGGACGTTCTCGGACGTCCGCTCGACATACGGAACCGAGCCCTCGAAGTAGACCCGGATGTCGGCCGTCGAATCCACCGCGTTGGGATCCACGCGTCCGGCGTAGAGGTCCTGGGGATTCTCGCCGGCCCGGCTGAAATCGAAGCCCCCCAGTTCGCGGGAAGACCCGTTGAGCGAGTCGAACACCTCGACGAAAGTGCCCGGAGGGCTCATGGGCAGGGGGGCGTCGATGACGGCCTCATAGCTCAGGGCGCTCTCCAGGCCCGCGGCGTTGACGGCCGCCACGGCGTACTCGTACTGGTACCCGTTCTGCACGTCGGTATCCACGAACCAGTGCAGCCCCGTATCCCAGTCGAAATTCTCGTCCCAGGACACCTCACCGATGTAGTAGAACTCCCGGTCG